>CAYHNZ010000017.1:0-19835 GCA_964358205.1 uncultured Candidatus Saccharibacteria bacterium
ATGACCGCCAGCCGGATCTACACTATGGGTTGAGCGCTGACGATTAACGGCAACCTCGACATTAAACCCAAAGCTTCGGCCGGTTCGACTGCGCTCACTGTCAATATGGCCGGCACCGTCACCGTCGGAGCGACAAAGATCACCACCATTCAACCTGATACCACCAATTCGCCAACCGCTAGCTTAGTAACGACCGCCAGCAGCTACACTTTGAATACTGGTAGTTTGGATATCGAAGCCGCCGGCACATTAGATGCTTCAAGTTCGACCCCAGCTATCAACATCGCCCTCAATTACACCAACAACGGCACATTCACCGCCGGAAGTAGTACCACCACTTTCACCGCCACTGCCACCGGCAAAACCCTGACTGGGACTTTGAACGGTAGCTCGGCTTTTTATAACCTCATCTTTAACGGCTCGGGCGGCGGTTGGACACCGGGATCAGCGATGGCCGTTAGCAACGACCTGACCGTCACTCTCGGAACGCTCTCCGGCACTAATAATATTACCGTCAGCGGCGGGGACGCAACCGGCGACGGTGTTATCAACCTAACTGGCGGTACCCTGACAATGGCCGGGTCGGGCAACTTTGGCGGAGCGACGGCCTGGACTTTTTATAACCTCACCATTGGCCCAGGATCGGGGACAACCGTCACGACGGCCACCGGCGCTGGCGGCATCACCGTTTCTAATCTCTTAGCTAGTGGCGCTGGCGGAACTAAAACCCTAAACGCCGGCGGCAAGACCTGGACATTGAGCGGTACTACCGGATCTCCGCTCGGTGGCTGCAACGGCATCCTCGGTGAAACAATCAACTTCGATACCTCGACCTTTACTTTTACTGGCGACAACGGCGCCGGCAATACCACCATCCCCAATCGTTTCAGCTTTTATAAATTAACCCTAAATAACGCTGCCGAAACCTATGTCCTGTGTAACACAACTACCGCCACCAGCGACGTGACGATCACGGCCGGTACTCTTGACGCCACGGCCAGCAACTATAATTTGACCGTCGGCGGTAACTACAGCAACAGCGGCACCTTCACGGCTCGTAGCGCCACCGTTACGCTCAACGGCTCGGCCACCCAAACGCTCTCCGGTGGGATGCTAACGACCAACGCTTTTTACAACCTAACAATTTCCAACGCTTCGGGCACAGTTGCCTCTGACTGTGAACGAACCGCATGGGTAGCGGGAGTCGACTTTAACGCCGCCGCAACGGTAACCAACAACTACACCATCACAACAGCTTCGGTGAAAGTGGAATATAACAGTGGCTCAACCTACACAATCAATAATATGAACTGGAATGGCCAGGCTGTCGGAACGCGGCTCTACTTTAGAAATTCGGCCACTAGTGGCACCTGGCTACTGAATGTCACCGCCGTTGGTAGCGCCCAAACCAAAATTTCCTATGTTAATGTTTCCCGCTCCGACGCCTCTGGTGGGGCGACAATAATTGCGAGCGACGGCACTAATACTGATTGCTCTAACAACATCAACTGGCAGTTTGACGAAACGCTGACTTTGGGGTTAGATTCCACTTCTAAAGATTTTGGAGTCGTGACTCCGGGTTCTAATCCCAGCGATCAAACTACAATTCTAACCGCTACTAGTAACGCCGTTAATGGTTATGTCATCTACGCTTGGTCAACTCAAGCGATGACCAATGTTCGTTTTGGTGGGGTGACATTAGACGACTGGACAGGAACCAATGCCACACCAACAGCATTCAATGCTGGGTCGTATGGCTTTGGTTACACCACCGATGATAATGATCTGACGGGGGGCACCGCCAACCGATTCAGTGCTGGAACACTCTTCGCTGGATTCACCCATTCCGGCCCGGGTGATCCGATCGCCGATCGAACTAGTCCTGTTACTGGTGCAACCAACAATGTTTCTTATCGTCTTTATCCTTCAGCTACCCAAGCCGACGGTGATTACACAACAATCATCGTCTATGTGATAGCCGCACAATTTCCATAATGGGGAATATTTTCAGTTCTCAATTTTCAATGTTGCTAATCGCTCGCTGCCTTGCAGTAAATTTACAATGAGCCAATATTTAAACAAGTACGATTTGGAGGAAAGAGCCGTAGTACGTCTTCGACTTTAAGAAGCAAAACCGATAAATTGAAAATTGATTAATTGAAAATTAAATGAAAATTGTAAATTGTAAATGTCACCTTGCTCGCTGTTCACAGCGTTCACAGTTGAAAATTTTAGCGCTAGCAATCTTGGCGTCAGTGTTTGCTTTCACCTTGCCAGCGGCCGGCCAGGGTGCCATTAGCCCGACACTGTCAATAAACCCAGGATTGGTTAAGCAGACTATCAAGCCCGGTGAGAAAACGGCCGTAAAGATTAAAGTTACTAATCTTGGTAAAGAGCCAGTCCCACTGTCAGCTTCCAAATTTAGTATCAGTGGTATTAACAACCTCGGATCCCCCGAATTTACGGCCGAGCCAAGACCGCACTCGGGAGTTGATTGGCTAACAATTGATAGTCCTGACCTAATTTTGGACGCCGAGAGTAGTAAGGAAGTTCAAGTAACAATCCTGGCACCCAAGGGTACGGTGCCGGGCGGTTACAGTGCCGCTTTGATTTTCCAAGCTCGTTTACCGTCAAATTACTTTGACGAAGACGCCAATACCAGAATTATCCCAGCATTGAGTACTTCATTTCTGCTTTCAGTCGATTCGACGACGAAGCCGACCATTGAGAGCTTAAGTATCAGCTCGTTCCAGACACCAAAAATAGTCGTCAGCACGCCGGTACCACTACTAACCGAAGTTAGTAACCCCACCGGATTTTTCTTTTTCGCTGATGGCGATCTGACCTTAACGCCAACTTGGGGTGAAAAAAAGATGGTTACCCAGTTAGCCAGCTCGGTACTGATGCCCGAGTCGTCGAGACAATACATCAGCGCCTATACCGGCACGATCTGGCCCGGGGTATATGACGCCAAATTAACTCTCAGGCAAGACGGGAAAGTTCTGGTCGCGAGTTCTAGATTCGTCTCTATCCCCTGGCCTTTCATTATTATAGTGCTACTTTCCGTAGCCCTGGTTGTTGGTTCAGCTATATTCTTCCGTAGGCGTCGAGCCCGTGGATTTCAGCCATCACAAAGTAATTAACAAAACCGGGGCGGGGTCAACCCAGCACTTAAGAGCTAATCTTTTGCCTCGGTAGCTTTTCGCACATATTGCACACTTCGCTTCTATCTTGCTTGTGTCAGATTTCGAGACACATTGCGGGCAAAAGGGTTCATGAAAAGCGGTTAGCTCTTTAGTGCGGGGTTGACACTTTCGTCATGTTATGATTCGATGAATATATATTATGGGTGGAGGGAATATAAAATCGTCAGTTAGATGGGTTACTACTCAACCTTACGATCCTGGAGAGTTTGACAAGATTGCCTCTGGGTGTACCGTAAAAAGAGATGGGTGACCAAGGGGAGCTAGTGAAGGTGGATTTTAGACGTGCTTTTTACCTATTGGTGATTGCCGCAGTTTTAATGTTAAGTCTTGCACCGTCGAAAGCTTTTGCTGTGCGACCAACTAGCTTAAAAGATACTTTAAGCGACTCGCGCCCCTCGACTGCCTCTAACCACGAAATGGTTCTCGATCTTTCGGGCAGTACCACATTCATCGCCGGTGAAACAGTTATCGTCACCTTCCCAGCTGGCTACGATTTGACCGCCCTAACGATGACCGATGTAGACTTCCAAAACGGTGCGACCGACGAAACCTTACAAGCGGGTGCCTGTGGCGCCACCGATACCGTTCAGTATGTTCTAGCGTCCCAGGTAGTAACCTTCACTGCCTGTAGTTCTTATACTGCCGAAGCGGCTAGTACGGCCATTACAATGCAATTTGGTTCAAATGCCGCTGGCGGTACAACTCGAATCGTCAACACCACGGCCGGCACCTCACAGCTCAATGTTGCCGGCACTTACGGTGACGACTCCCAAGATACCGTTTTGGTTCTAACGGCGGGTGTAGCAATCTCGGCCACAATTGATGAAGTTTTAACCCTAACGGTGGCAGGTCTTGCCGCAGATGCCAACTGCACAACCACGGGTGGCACAAAGCCAGCCGCTAGTACTGCAACAACGATCCCTTACGGGACAATAAACACGGAAACATTTTACGATATCTGTCAGGAACTGACCGTGGCTACCAACGCCGGTACGGGTTATACAGTCACCGTTTATACTGTCGCTGGTTTGGATGCTGGTGCCAATGCGTTTGCTGTTGGTTCCTGCGATGGCGCTTGTACTTTAACCGATCCTGCTGCGTGGGCAACCGCCACCTTTAATGGTTATGCTATCTGTATGGACGACACGACCGGAAACGCTGCAGAAACTGCTAACGCCGACTGGGTAGCGGCAGGGCAATGTGGTGGAGCTTCTCAACAGTTCGAACTAGTTGCTGATCTATCTTCGCAAACGCCCTCAACAATAATGCAGAGCGCTGTTGGAGTAACGGATATCTCCAAAATAGGCTGGAGATTATCGGCTGACGGTGCCCAGGCAGCTGGTGCCTATACCGGTACGGCCGACTATATTACTACTGGGACTTTTTAAAAAAAATGCATATATCAATAAGAAAACTCGTAGCAAAAATTAGAGATCGTTATTTGACGGGGTTAGATCAAGCGAGGAGATCACGGAGGGCTCTGTTTAAACAAGGGTTCATATTTTTGGCAGTCGTAGCCATAGTATTGTCTGGTTTTAGTCTGCCACAAGCCTTGGCCGCCCGACCAGACAGCCTAAAGGATGTTATCACCGATTCTCGTCCTTCTACTTCTGCCAACCACACGATTACCTTAAACCAAGCCACTGGCGGTGATTTTAGCGCTGGCGATACACTCGTTCTCACCTTTGCTGGGGGCTTCGATACATCGGGTTTTGCCAGCACTGATGCGCTGGACTACGACATCACAGTCAACGCAACTGAAGAGACAATCGTCGACTCAACCGATGCTTGCGCTGGTGATACGATCGAGATTACCACCGTGGCTGCGGATGTTTTCACTTTTACCGCTTGCGGGGGTTATGTAGGTGAGGCGGCGGGTGTTGTAATTGTCATCGAGATTGGAACGCACGCATCAGTCCCCTCTGCGGGTAACACCCAGATCGTTAACTCGACAGCCGCCACTTACAACCTGGCGGTAGATTCCACTGACGAAGATTCCCAAGACACCATAATTGTCGTTACTGCAGCCATCACCGTTTCCGCCACGCTTGACGAAGTTTTAACTTTAACTGTAGCGGCTGTTGTGTCCGGTTCTTGTACGACAACTGGCGGGACAACCATCACCTCCACCGCCACTACCATCCCCTACGCAGCAATTTCGACAGAAGCTTTTTACGATATCTGTCAGCAATTAACCGTCGTTACTAACGCCGGTGGCGGTTATACAGTCACGGTCTACACCGTGGCGGGCTTAGATAGTGGCGCTAATGCTTTTGCGGTTGGAACCTGTGACGGAGCGTGCAACTTAACAACCCCGGCTGCCTGGGCAACTGCGACCAACAACGGTTACGCCATCTGTATGGACGATTCCACTGGGGATGCCGCCGCCACGGCTAATGCTGGGTGGGATACCGCGGCCGAGCAGTGCGGCGGTGGTACTCAAAAGTTCGAACTTGTCGCCGATATTTCTGGCGCCGAGGCTCCTTCAACTATTATGTCAAGTATTGTCGGCGTCTCGAGTGATGTTGCTCTAGCCGGTTGGCGGCTTTCGGCTGACGCCACTCAGCCCGCTGGTGCCTACACCGGTACCGCCGACTATATTACGACCGGTACTTTTTGATTTTTCTTCGTAGAGTAAATCGTTGACAGCTGGTAATTAATATGCTATTTTAAATTTACCAACGCCGTCAGGCGTCAACGGCTCCCTCGGGAGCCGTAAATTTGTTATTCGATTTGCGAGAATACCTCGTCCGCTTGCGGCGAGGATGAAAGCATATAATCGAACAAAAGCCCCTCGATCATACCCCGTTGGCTTGCCACGGGGTGCCGAGGGGCTTTTGATTCCACGACTCACGCACTGCAAGAAGCAAGTCGTGAAAACACGATTCGACATTAATCCAGTTAAGTAAACTAAATTGTGTAAGTCGTGTACTCTAGAGATAATGCATAAGAAGGATTTTGATGCTTGGGGCAGAGTTAAGAAGCGAATTGAGAAGGAAAGTAAAAAGATTTATATCCGCTCGGGTGAGATAAGATGGATCTCAATGGGTGTTAATATTGGGAGCGAAATCGATGGTAAGGGAGTTTCATTTACCCGCCCAGCTCTAATTATCCATAGCATCGGTTCATATCTTGCCCTTGTTGTGCCAATGTCAACTAAGATTAAAAATGTTGTCGGATATTTACCCTTTCAGTGGAAAGGCAAATCTACCTCGCTCTGTGTCCATCAGATAAGAATTATTTCGCAAAAACGCGTGCTCTCAAGACTGGGTAGAATTTCAGAAAACCGATTAAGAGAGGTCAAGCAATCGCTAGCCGAATTCTATGACATCTAATTACCAATTCTCGCCCGTTAGCAAATGGTGCCTACACTGGTACCGCCGACTATATTACAACTGGTACTTTTTAGGTTATTTGATTTGGAAAATTGAGAGTATAGTTTGAAGATGGAAAGTAGTTTTCAGTTCTCAACTATGAGCTCCAAGCGAAGAGCGAGCATCAGCGACATTTTGCAATTTTCAAAGAATTTTCAATTCACAATATTCAATGAAATACGACCTTGAAGAACGAACAGTAAAATTGGGCGAAGAGATTATTCTACTGTGCAAAAAAGTTAATCTAAATACCGTTAACCGACCTATTGTAAGTCAATTAGTCAGATCCGGAACGAGTATTGGCGCAAATTACGCCGAAGCCAACGGCGCAAGTTCAAAACAAGATTTCCGTAACAAGATTTTTATTTGCCGCAAGGAAGCCCAGGAAACACGATATTGGCTAAGAATGCTATCCAAATGCGAACAAGGACTAATAAACGAGGTGGGCTTGCTACTAGAAGAGTGTCGCCAATTAATTCTCATCTTTCAAAAAATTGGTTCGACGATCACAGCCAAAACTTCTAAATTGAAAATTGATCATTGATACTTAAATGAAAATTGAAAATTGTAAATTTAAAATTCTCTTGCTGGCAGTATTGGCATTGGTTTTTTCTGTCTTGCCAGCCAATGGGCAGTCACAGGAAGCTGACCAAGCAAAAGTCTCCATTTCTCCACCGCTCTTTGAGCTCTCTGCCAAGCCCGGGGATACCATTAAGAACTCAATGAAAGTTATAAACACCAGTGGAATTGTCCAGAAATATGAGATGGGAATTCAACCGTTTATTGGCAACGAACTTGGTCAAGCTAAGATCGTTGCGGGAGACGACTCAATTTACTTTCTAAAAAACTGGACCAAGATCACACCGTCGAAGTTTACCTTATCCCCCCTACAGACGCAGGTCGTTGAATTCGTTATTACAATACCTGTCGACGCTGAACCGGGCGGTCAATACGGCTCATTACTAGCCTACTTAGCAAACGACGACGAAGTTAGCGGCACGGGTGCCGTTACCAGAACAAAGGTTGGTAGCTTGATCCTTGTAGCTGTGGCTGGTGATGTCAAATACTCGGCCTATGTAAAAGACTTCAAGGTAGACAAGAAACGCTTTGAGCGTTCACCAATTCTTTTTACCACTAGCATTCATAATAACGGTACCGTTCATATTAAGCCCAAGGGCTTTATCACCCTGACAGATATCTTCGGACGCAAAGCCGCCAGTATCGACTTTGATCAGAAAAACATTTTTCCGAAAACCGATCGTTTAATTACCCAATCCTACGATCAGCCGTTAATTGTCGGGCGCTATGTCGCAACATTAAATGTCCTCTACGGCGAAAAAGGCGACCAGTTAAGCGCCAAGACGGTTTTTTATGTCATACCTATTTGGTTGATAATTTTGAGTATTGCTCTAATAATTCTGACTATTCTCTTGATCCTGTACCGAAAGCGTCAGAAGCGTAAATTTACCGCATTGCTCAAAGCCGCTAAAGCCCCAAGAATTACTCGAAGGATGGGCTAGTGTTATTGATAAGAGGTAGTATATATCAGATGAGGAAAAATATTTCATTTGTCTCTTCGGTGTTTTTTGTAATTTACATTATATCTTTTATCTGGGCCTTGCCTGTTGCCAAAGCCGAATCAACCATTTCCGCCGATGTCCTTTCGGGTGTTAGTGCTGACACTTCGACTTTTATTAGTGACATTATCCAGCTACCGGCTGATGGTAAGTCGGTTGTCATACTGACTGCGACAATTCTTTCCAAGGAGGGAAAGACCCTACCCAATAAGGAAGTAATCGTCACCTCTAATCGAGGTGATGTCGATACTGTCCTTTGCTATTCGGGCAACACACTAACCAATAGCCATAAGACCGTAACCGACTTAGACGGCACAGCTCGTTGCGTCGCTAGCTCCGAAGTTCCGGGCAACGCCACCTTCACCGCCGTCGCCGAAGGCATCACTCTTGACGACAAACCAACTATCACCTTCACACCCTTGCCGTTCCTGACTAACCTTACAATCAAAGTTAAATTACCGGGCGGGGGTAGTCTGACAATTCTTGAGCCGGTTCAACCCAAGCCCTCCAAGCCAGCCAACGAACGATTGGTTAATACTGACGTCGAGTTACAAATACCATTTTGGGTTCTATTGGTTATAATCCTTTTCTTCTTGACCGAACCAATCCTGATTATTCTGATCTTACGCCTTAGCCGTAAAGTTCGTCGTGGTTTTGAGGCCGAAAAACTGGCCTTAGCCAAGGAACAAGAGCTACTGACTAAAATCTACCAGCTGGAGAGTCGGGTAGTCCAAACCGCTTCGGCAATTGAACAGGAAGTACGACAACTTGAATCGCCTAACCAGCCCCTAGCTCCTAGTCCCTTGACGCCTCCACCGCTACCTCAAAGCCCGGATGCCGGGCAGAACCCGCCCACCCAATAGCTCGAGCATCGCCGAGCCACCAGTCGAAACAAACCAAGCAATAGCCCATTTGTACTTGATTATTGAATCTAAATTGCTAGAATTTAGTCATGAGAAAGTTAGCTCCCCGCTCAATCCCGGTAATAGTTGAAAAAGACGAAGACGGTCTCTATGTGGTTGAGTGCCCGGTTTTTAGCGGTTGCTTCTCTCAGGGTAAAACAGTTAAAGAAGCTTTGCACAATATCAGCGAAGTAATCGAACTCTGTCTTGAGGAAAAAGAGAATCGAGATTTAATTAGCGGCTACCAGCCAAAAGAACTCACTCTCCATACAATTTCCATTTAGCCAATGGTTAGGCTGCCAGCAATCTCGGCAGATCTCTTGCTAAAGAAATTACAGAAAGTCGGCTACGTAGTTGCCCGCCAAAAAGGTAGCCATATTCGCTTACGTCATAAAACAAGAAAGCCCTTAACGGTTCCTGATCACAAAATCATTGGACGGGGATTGTTGAGAAAGATTCTCCGTGACTGCGAAATATCGGTTGAAGAACTTACTAATCTTTAATAAATTCCTTACCCCAAGGCCCGGATGCCGGGCAGAACCCGCCCACCCAATAGCTCGAGCATCGCCGAGCCACCAGTCGAAACAAAAGAATACTTATGGGTCAATCCCAGGCCATCAATTAACCCCACCGTATCTCCCCCACCAACAATGCTGGTGGCCGGTGAATCGGCAATCGCTTTGGCAATCTTTTTAGAGGCCTTATCGAATGGCGGTTGTTCAATTTTGCCCGGAACGCCACTCCACATAATAGTTTTGGCAGACTTTAGGTACTGAATCGCCTGGGAAGTTGACTTTTCGCCTACATCAAGAATCATGTCGTCCTTCCAGACATAATCGACTGGCAAAATAATCTTTCCCTGCGATTGCTTGAGTATCTGCTTCGCCTGATCAATATAGTCAAATTCAACTAGTGACTTTCTGACATCAACCCCCGTGCTAGCTAAGAAAGTATTGGCGACACCGCCACCGACAATAATCCTATCAACTTTCGGTAGTAGGTTACGAATAACTGGTAACTTGTCGGAGATCTTCGCCCCACCGATAATTGCAATAAATGGATGAGCTGGGTGGCGAGTGAGATTGGCTAGTACCTCCATCTCCCGTTCGAACTGTAAACCGGCATAGGAAGGTAGGAATTCTGTTATTGCCACCACCGAAGCCGCCTCTCGGTGCGATGTGCCAAACGCTTCGTTAACATAAACCTCCGCCAAATTGGCTAGCTTACGAGCAAAGGTTCGTGAATTATCCTCCTCTCCGCGAAAGAATCGAATATTCTCCAGGGCAATAATGTCACCATCGGCCATAGTTTCGATTGTTTTGGCAGTCGTGGTAGAGAAGGGGTCGGTAGCAAATAATATTTTTTTATTGATTAGCGCCGACAAGTGAGTGATGACGGGCTTCAAAGATGAATCCGGGTCAGTTTTAGCCAATGGTCGCCCCAAATGACCGCAGAGAATAACTTTAGCTCGATGGTTAATTAGATAAAAAATGGTTGGTAATAATCTTCGAAGTCGAAAATCATTAGCGACCTCAAGAGGTTGACCGCCAGTAAGGGGGATGTCAGCGTCAATTCGAACTATAACTTTTTTACTGGCTAGCGCCGCATCTTCCAAGGACTTCATTATATTAATATACCAGTTAGTTGAAAACTTTTGCTATGCTGTCAAAGTGATTAAATCGTTTTCTAATTTCGTTATTATTCTCCTCTTGTTTCTCTCCAGTTTGGGTTATGTTGCTTTTCGTCTGCAGGATCCTCACTTTGTTCTCCAGAGTGCTCGTTCGGTTAATCTTTACGGTCGTCTCGCCGCCAATATCGAACCGTTAATCGGTCAGGACCAACTGAACTCGACCGGTCTGAAGAGTTCCGAGGTGATCGATTTACTTAAATCAGCCGTTGATGCCGAGCAGTTCTACGTTCTAGCCTCACAAGCCCTTGAAGCGTACCTGCCCTGGTTAACGGGTCGAGACGACAGTATCTCCTTTTCTTACGACCTAACGCCAACTAAACAAAAACTGACTGACGGTTTGACGGCTAAAATGCAGAGTCAGTACCTGGGCTTACCGCAATGTACCCCCGCTCAACTTCGAACCTGGAGCTTTAAGGATAAACTCCCGAGTTGTCGGTTGGCTGACGGCACCATCCAGGCCAAGAATATTGAGACCCAAATAGCGGCTCTAGCGAGTAAAACCACCGACCTACTGCCGGACACCCTAACCGCCGCCCAACCCTCAACTAAATATATCCGCATAAGAGATCTCATTGCCAGGGGCTTTAAAGACATCTACTTAGTTTGGGGGCTAACCGCCCTGCTCATTGCCATCTATTTGTTGATTTTTCGCTCTTCGGGCCTCGTCTCACTGGCCGTCAGCTTCCTACTGGTTGGTCTTCTTGAAATAGGCTTTAGTCTAATTGGTTGGGATTGGATTACCCGAACTATCTCTGACTCAATTGGCGGTAGAGGAGATGCCAAAACACTCTTACCCTTAACAATTGACCTTATTTCGGTAATTATCGAGGCTCTAAAAACGACGCTCGGCAATATTAGTATCGGCTTTTTATTGACCGGCGGCATTTCGCTGTTACTAGGAATCATCGGCAAAATTCACCAACCCAAACTAATCGCCAAGGTTACGAAGATTTAATAGACTTCTTTCATAACCAACTTAGACGATAAAAATGATAGCTATATTCGGCGAAAGACAAGATCTCGTGAGGAGGCATAGTCAAGACTACGGTGACGAACGAATCTTGGCTTGTAGCCAATGTAGCCATTTTGGGCAGATCAATTTGGTTATGAATGAAGTCTAAAAAGTCGTCGATAGAACGCTAGATCGAGACGGCCAATAATTCTTGCCTTGAAACGCTTGTCTTGCAGTCCCCCAACCCAGGCGGCCATATTCTCATCAGTTCGGAGTAAGCCAGACATTGGTGGTAATTCGATTGTTTGCTGACGACGGCCTTCAAGATAACGACTAATGTTTTGAGAAATTTTAACGGCCAGTGTTTGGTCAACTCGCAAATTGTTTTGATAAAAGCGTTTAATTCGGTCAACGACTATTACCTCCGGGTAACGCTCGGGATTAAGACTGGGATCGAGAATGAAATTATCCGCATCATCAAGTAATGCACCTCGAACCAAGCGATTTTCAAAAGGTGGTTTGGCGCCGGCGACTGTTGCGCCCGGTAAAAGACCGACAGTTTTGCGACTCTCAACCGAATTATCCGACAAAAACTTTTTCAACCAATCCCAGAGCGGGAATTGGGCTTGAATTACTAATGAGCGGCGCAAACCCGAGCTAAGTTTCGAGACGTCGCCTGCTAACGCTAATGCTAATTGCCACGACGACACATCGTCACCAGCGAAAGTTAGGCGAGCCTTGAGTTGATGGCCGGATTTAATCTTGGATTGGAGTTGAGTCACAAGTCGCAGACAAAGTGCCGATATTTTCTTTATTTCAAGACCAGTGAAGGTTGGTGTTTGATCGATAACTAATACATCATATTCATAAGTTCCAGCCGTTGTAATGACTCGGCGGTCAATTAAATTGATCTGCCTGATTGTCGCCTTAGTAAATGTCACCTCTTGATACAACTCCTTTTTAGCAGGCAGGTGGTATTGGCCGATTAATGACGTCAAACATGGCAGATAAACGAACGACTCATCGCGACTAATATGAGTGATTTCAATATGTGCCTCGCGGGCTAACTGCCGATCAAGTTGGCAAGCGATTAGAGATGATAACGGCGAATCGCCGATAATGACAATGTTTTTAGACATCAGCAAAATCTTCCAGATTTTGGAATTTTCAATTTCAAATTTTCAATTTTCAATGTCATGGTCGGGCTATTTTAAAAACCTCCGGTTTTTGTAATTTCTAATTTACAATTTCTAATTTTCAATGTCATGGTCGGGCTATTTTAAAAACCTCCGGTTTTTGTAATTTCTAATTTACAATTTCTAATTTTCAATGTCATGGTCGGGCTATTTTAAAATCCTCCGGAATTTGGAATTTTCAATTTCAAATTTTCAACTCTGAATAAAATGAAGAGCGAACGAAGTAACATTTCTAATGTCATTGATACATTGGTTATTAATTGAAAACTGAAAATGTCGCTGGCGCTCGCTCCTCGCTTAAAGCTCATAGTTGATAATTGATAATTTATTTCAGTTAGTCCTGGAGGCGATTTGGCATATTTTGAGAAAATCTTGGGCTTTGACAGAGGCTCCACCAACCAACGCCCC
The DNA here is from genome assembly GCA_964358205.1 of uncultured Candidatus Saccharibacteria bacterium. Lineage (GTDB taxonomy): Bacteria > Patescibacteriota > UBA1384 > 2-12-FULL-50-11 > 2-12-FULL-50-11 > JANLIQ01. The sequence continues at coordinate 13,306 of CAYHNZ010000017.1, forward strand.
CTCAATTTCGGGATGACGGAAGAAATCAGTCGCAGTTGATGATGTAATAGACCCTCCGTAGATAAACCTCACCAATTGAGAGGGGCCAGCACCAAATTTCTCAATCAATCGCTCTTTAAGCTTAGCTATTACCTGGAGAGTGTACTCCGGCGTTGCTACCGTGGCAGATTCATTGGCGCTTATTGCCCAGACCGGTTCGTAAGCAACCGTCACTTTACTAAAATTGTCTTTTTTGACTGCGGCCATGCCTTCCAGTAGCTGTTCGGTGACCTTACCGAGTTGATAATCATCAATATTGCCTTGAGCATCGATCATTTTCTTGCTCTCGCCAACGCAAAGAATTGGTTTAATCCCCCACTGTAGACAAGCCTGCATTTTTTGGTGGACTAAGTCGTTATCTTCGCCAGCGTAGGCTCGGCGCTCGGAGTGGCCAACGATGGAGTACTGAACGATATTCTTGAGCAAATAGGCGGAAACTTCACCGGTGTAGGCGCCTTGGTCATTTGGCCAAACATTCTGGGCCGCCAGGGAGATATGTTGCGGTTTATGCCGCCACGATTCGGCGATAGGCACTAGCCAAGCAGTTGGCGGTGCCAGAACAACCTCAACGCCCTTTATCTCTTCAAGCGAGCGCTTGTACGACGACGCCAAAACTAACGCGTCCGACAGTGTCGGATACATCTTCCAGTTACCAACAACTAATTTACTAGGCATATCTCCAGATTAGATGGTTTTAGCCAAACAAAAAAGGTCTCCGCAAATGCGGAGGCCTTTTTAAGTTAAAATCGAAGTTGCTTAGATGGCGGCGTCTGACTTTTCGCCTTCTTCAGCTGGCATTGCGCCGGCTTCTACTTCGTCACCGTCTTCTTCTACTTCTGGAGTTACAGCTTCTTCCTCACCTTCAACTGCTGGTACTGCTACTGGGGTTTCTTCCGTACCTACTGCTGGTGTCTCGTCTGGATTCATATGAACCTCCTTATTATTTAAAGCAGAAAAATCTGCCGCCCTGTATGGGCACTTGTCTTCTTACAGAGTAACAACAGGCTAGGGGTACTGTCAAGTCTAAAGTCTCAAGTCTGAAGTCTGAAGTAAGTCTTTTGGGCAAGTCTAAAGTAACAAGGCTAAAGTCTAATTTGTCGCTATCGCTCGCTTTTTCACTTCGTACAAAGTAAGTTTTAAGTAACAAGTATCAAGTTTTGGAAGCATGGTACTTAATACTTTAGACTTCAGAGTTAAATGAGACTTCAGACTTTAGCCTTCAGACTTAACAGCCGTGAGACGTGTTTTACGACGTCTTCCAGATTGACCAACGTCATCTTGCCAGAGGCGCGTTCTTTTAGCTCGATCTTGCCGTCTTGGGCGGTTTTGGCGCTATGAACGAGACGGATCGGGTAGCCGATTAAATCAGCGTCAACTAGCTTGGTGCCAGGCGGTTCGTCTCGATCGTCAAGCAAAACCTCGATACCAGCTTTTTCTAATAAATCGTGGACTTTGCGACCAGTTTTGCCGTTGGTCAAATCGATTATCACGACCGCAAACGGTGCTACCTGACGGGGTAACTTCAAACCATTCTCGTCGTTGAATAGTTCGGCCAAGGTTCCGAGCAGTCGACTAATACCGATGCCGTACGAACCCATCCAGACGGATTGACGGGTTCCAGAAGCATCGAGGTACTTGAGGTCAAAAGCTTCGGCGTATTTAGTACCTAGGTGAAAAATATTACCGACTTCAATCGCCTTAACTCGGTCAAGTTTCTTGACGTCCACCACCTTTAGCTGATTTTCAATTTCCGTATTAAAACCAGTCTTAGTCTGGTGATCGACGAGAATTTCATCTTCTCCGGTCTCGCATAAAACCTGAAATTCGTCTGAATGCTCGGCGCCGAAAATTCCGCCGCTGGCTTTGACCCGGTACGCCTCCAAACCCAATCGTTCGAAAGTAGTCAAATACGCTTCAGCCGCTTCTTCGTAAAACTGCTGGTGAGATTTCTCGTCAGAATGAAAACTGTACAAATCCTTCATCCGAAATTCCCGACCGCGTAGGAGACCAGACTTGGCTCGGAGCTCTTTTCGGAACTTAGTTTGAAACTGGTATAAAATTACTGGCAAATCACGGTAAGACTGAACCCCTTGTTTGACAGCGATAGTCATCGGCTCTTCGTGCGTCGCCCCAAAGGTCATATCGACGTCTGTGTCGAGATAGACGATTTGGCGGAAGTTCTTATCTTCCCACCGACCGGACTGCTCCCAGGTTTTTTTGGGCTGTAAGGCCGAAAATACCACCTCGCTTCCTCCCAGTTCGTTCATCTCCTCGCGGACAATCTGTTCAATTTTTTGCATCGAGCGGACAGCCATTGGCAGGTAGGCGTAAACTCCGGCGGCTACCTGGCTGATGAAGCCAGCTTTTTCGAGCAGATAGGCGTTAATAGAATCCTGTGCGGCCATCGACCGACGAGTCTTGGTGTAAAACTGACTTAATTTCATCAGAAGAGTCTACCGATTACATCGAAGCGAATGAAGTCCTTGAATGTTACGACTACGAACATTAGCAAAATGAAAGCTAGGCCAGCGGTCGCAAAAATAGAGAACTGCCGTTCAGTTAAGGATCGGCGCGTCACCCTTTCGTAGGCCAAAACGGCGATATGACCACCGTCAAGCGGTAGAATCGGCATTAAGTTAACAACACCGAGGCCAATCGAGATCAGGGCCACGAGCTGGGCTAGGTAATCAAATCCCATTCGTCTGGCCACACCTGTCAGCTGACCAACTCCAACAATGCCGGTGACATTTTCAGATACTTCTTGTTTGATAACAAAGTTCTTGACAAAATCCACAAATCCTACGGTCGAGATGGCTATCACTCGGCCTGTCTCATAGAAAGCTGCGACCGGCGCCTTGTACCAAACCGACCTAACCTGACCTGAAGACCCAACGGCAACTCCTATCGCTCCCTGTCCGGCTGGAGGATTTACCCTTGGGGTAACAGCTAGGTCGAGCGTTAGACTCCCACGTTTAACCGTCACGGTCGCGCTCTGGCCATTGAGTGCCCGAATTTTTTCAACAAAACCCGCCCCGTCTTCAAGAGCTTGTCCATTTACAGCTATAATCTGGTCATCAAGCTGAAACCTGCCCAGTTCGGCTGGACTACCTGGGACAATTTTGGCGATAACAGTAGCTGGCTTCTCGGTAATAAAAGGGTTTCTCGAGGCGTTCGGTGTGAACGGTTGAAAACCGGTCATAAACAAAATTGTCAGTATTACCCAGGCCATCAGCAAGTTCATCGTTGCTCCAGCCACCAAAATCGCTAGTCGCGTAGAAGGATTCTTAGATTTGAACGAGCGCGGCCCAGTTTGGCCGTCTTGTTCGCCGAACATTTTAACATAACCACCAAGTGGTATTAGATTGATAGCATAGGTGGTTTCGCCAACGGTCTTGCTCCAGAGACGTGGGCGAAAGCCAAAGGCGAATTCCTCTACCTTAACCCCGCTCTTTTTAGCAACCAGGAAATGTCCTAGTTCATGGACAAAAACCATTATTCCCAAAACAGCGATGAACACCAGTAGAGTAACTATCATTAATTTTTAGTTATTTTGGAATTACTAATGACCAAATTTCTAATTACTAATGTCATTTCTGAATCTTTGGAATTAAAAATTTGATATTTCATTAGTTATTCGTCATTAGTTATTAGTTATTTCACACCGTGAGGAGTTCTTTTTCTTTCTTCTCCACCAGTTCCTTGACTTTAGTATTAAAGTTACCGATGGCCTCATCTATCTCTTTGGTGAATCGATTTAGTTCATCTTCGCGCATTATTCCGGCCGACTTTTCTTTGGTTGCTTTTTGATGGGCATCACCCCGTAATTGTCGCAATTGAATCCGAGCCGCCTCGCCTTTTTGGCCGACTAATTTAACCATCTCAACTCGTCTTTCTTGGGATAACGGCGGAACACTCAAGCGGAGTTGGGCTCCTTCGTTAACGACCGAAAACCCGAGCTGACTCTGGCGAATCGCCGTGTCGATGGCCGCTATAACACCTTTGTCGAATGGGGCGACAATTATCTGGCCCTGTTCGTTGGCCGATATCGACGCGACTTGATTGAGCGGCATTGAACTACCGTAGCATTCTACTGGCAGCGTACCAACTAGCTCACCGCTGGCGCGACCGGGTCGCAAAGTCCGCAGATCGCCCTCAAGCAACTGCAAAACCTTCTCCATTTCTTGTTTAACGATAGATATTGTCATCACCGTCCTATCTTAACCGAGAAAATCATTAATGACTAGTTTTACTAATACGGGCTGTTTGTTCTTGACGCATGTCGTCAGAAAAATCATAGTAATATCACTATGCCAAAAGACAGGATTTACGAAAAGCTTCTCCAGCACGACAAGAAGTTCGTGGAATACGGTGAAACCCTCTCCAGAGATGAGGTGAAGCTCTTGAGGATGGAGATGATTCTCCGCAAACACAGCGACAAGCTCGGAGAACACGACGAAAAATTCAGAGAAGTGCTAGAAAAAATAGATAATTTCAAAACTGCCGTCATGGATGCGCTTGACCACCTCGTAGTCGCTGCCGATCGAGTTGACAAGGAACGCCTGATAACCACTTATCGGGTTGACGAACTAGACGAGCGTGTTAATCAGCACAACAAAGAAATTGCCCAGCTGAAGACTGCCCATTAATCCAAGCAATTGCCTTACGCCCCGAGTTCAAAACGAGAGATGCGCGAGATTTTGATATTCTCGCCAATCTTGGTGATGGTGTCGTTGAGTAAGTCCTGGATAGTCATTGAAGGGTCGCGGAAGTAGTCCTGCTTGAGTAGTTCGTCTACATTTTCTGGGTTCATCGAGGCCACTTGCATGGCAATATCTTTAACGAACATCTTGAATTCATCGTTACGGGCAACGAAATCAGTTTCGCAGTTAACTTCAACTAAGGCGCCGAGACGACCGCCATGAACATACGCCTCAACAAGGCCTTGGGAAGTCGCTCGATCGGATTTTTTAGCGACTGTTGATAGTCCTTTTTCCTTTAGCCATGCCAAGGCCTTGGTTTCGTCGCCATTTGATTCCTCGAGCGCATTTTTGACATCATGAATACCTAGGCCGGTTTTAGCTCGAAGATTTTTGATCTGTTCAACGGATATAGTCATTTAGAATTTAGAATTTAGAATTTAGAATTACGATTTACTTCTTAGGCTTCGCCTTAACTGCGGTTTTGGCTTTGACTGCCGATTTCTTCGCCGGGGCATCTTTCTTAACGGTAACTTTTTTCGCAGTTTTTGGCTCGGAAACTTTTGACTTTTTAGTTTCAGTTTTGACTTTTGAGCTTTGCTTGCCCACCGAAGCCTCGGCGAAGGCGGGACTTTTGAGTTCAGCAACCTCCGCCTTGGCTGCTTTAGCCGGAGTCGAGACTAACGCCTGCAGAATTAGCTCAACGGCTTTCGCGGCATCGTCGTTGGCCGGAATTGGGTAAGTAATTTTGTCGGGATTAGTGTCGGTGTCACAGATAGCGATGATGGGAATGCCGAGGAGATTGGCTTCCTTCAGGGCAATTTTATCCTCGCTAGCGCTGGCCATAACCATTAAACCGGGCACAGCATTAAGATTGGTGACGCCAGCCAAGAATCGATGGTAACGAGCCAATTTATTAGTTTGTCGTAGTCGCTCGATTTTGGTCAAACCCTTGGAATGCTCGCTAGTCAAGTATTCATCAAGCTCGTTCATCTTTTTGATATTTTCATGTATACCCTCAAAATTGGTTAAAAATCCGCCCAACCAACGTTCTGTCACATACGGCTCTCCAACTCCTTCGGCGACTTTCTTAATTATATCCTTAACCCCGCGTCGAGTTCCGACAAATAGGACGGTTTTGCCCTCGGCACGATTTAGGGCGATGACTTTTTGCGCTTCCGTTAAGCAAGCTAATGTTTTCTCAAGATCAATCAGTGCCACATTTTTACGCACACCGAAAACAAAGCGTTTCGCTTTTGGATAAACGTAGGATCGGTGATGACCGTAATGAGCTCCGGACTCGGCTAATTCAATCAATGTTGGCAGACTCATTGCTTCAAACCTCCGGTTTGAACAATTTTCAAGTCACAATTTTCAATTTTCAATAAATTTCCAATGTCTAAATTTAAAATTAGGTAATTAGAACTTGACTCGAAATTCGAAATTCGAAATTCCAAATTCATTACTTTTTCCCCTTCGTTGTGGCTTTTTCCTGACGAATCTTGAATCGATCAACTCGTCCGGCGGTATCGATTAGCTTAACCTTGCCGGTGTAGAGCGGGTGGCAATTAGAGCAGATTTCGACGCGCATCTCGGCGATAGTTGCACCGAGCGTGAAGGTATTGCCACACGAACAGGTGACTTTGGCCTTAGGGAAATACTCTGGGTGAATCTCTTTCTTCATGATTACTCTGGTTATTGTACCAAACCTGGAGTTGGTCATCAAGATGCTTTGTGTCGGGTTCTTTAAACTAAAGCGGAACAGACCTACGCTAGGTAAAGATTAGTTAACCT
>CAYHNZ010000018.1:0-18681 GCA_964358205.1 uncultured Candidatus Saccharibacteria bacterium
AACAAAAGTTTTAGCGTCGAGCTAGCCCTAACCGACGATCAACAGGCGCTTGGTTTGGGTGAGCGCGACTCGCTAGCCAAAAACGCCGGGATGCTGTTTGTCTTTAAGCCCGCCCGAACGTCAACATTCTGGATGAAAGATATGCGTTTCAACCTAGATATAGTCTGGATCTTTGAGGGTAAAATTGTCGATATCTCACGAAATGTTCCTGCGCCGAAATCTGATACGAAACCCGAGAATATGCCGACCTACTCGCCGAAGACTGAAATCGATAATGTCTTAGAAATTAATGCCGGCCAAGCTGACGGCATGAAGATCGGCGATCGAGTTGAGATCGTCAACTCATCGCAAGTCTGACTGACAAGTTTCAAGTCGCAAGGACAAAGTCTCAGTTAAGTTTTAAGTATTAAGTCTCAAGTACTTAGAACTTGTGACTTTTTTACTTACTTTAGACTTAAGACTTCAGCCTTAAAGCCTTATCGCTAGCCTTCGTGAATTTTCAGCCAGGCCATTATCGCCACACCAGCAACAATAGCGACTAACTGTAAGAGTGACCGGAAAGGTCGGGTTTCTTTATGTAGCGGTGGGAGTAGATCAACTGCAGCAATATATAAAAATCCCCCGGCAGTTATAGGGATAGCGTAAGTTAATAAAGTCTCTAGGCGACTGCCAAAAACGATTGCTAGCACCGTCCCCAAAACCGCCGTCAAGCCGGTAGCAAAATTTAGCCAAAGAGCTTTCTGGCGAGTAAAGCCGGCGCTAATGAGCACTCCAAAGTCTCCGATCTCCTGGGGAATTTCATGCAGAATCACCGCCAAAGTTGTGGCAATTCCCAGCGGAATCGCCACGAGATATGAGACGCCGATTAATATTCCGTCAATAAAATTGTGGATACCGTCCGCGGCAAGACTAATATAGCCAACCGGATGGATGTGAATACCCGACTCTTCATCGTGGTGGTGATGCCAGTGGAAGTACTTTTCGACCAGAAAAAAAAGCAAGAAGCCGACCATAACCAAGTAGGCAACGGTTAGCTCGCTATCAAAGGACGCATAGGCCTCCGGCAGAAGATGAATCAGGGTGTCGCCAAAAAGAGCCCCGACCGCCAAACTAACTAGAACGAAAACGATGCGGTTGAGAATATCTTGCTTGAGCGCCAAAACGATCACCCCGACTAAGGAGATAAGGCTAACCAGAACGACGCTAGCCAAACTATAAAACCACACTTCCGACATCTAGGGTATATTAACAGCGATGACCTTCAAGGAGCAAGTAATTCAGAAAATTAAAGAGATCCCGAGCGGGAAAGTGGCGACTTACGGCCAGATTGCGGCTTTGGCCGGTAGCCCGCGAGCGGCGTTGATGGTGGGGCGAATTTTACGTCATTCCAGTGAGAGTGAGCAACTGCCTTGGCAGAGAGTAATTAATTCCAAGGGTCGAATTTCGATAGTAAATATGGAGTATCCGGCTGAATTACAGGCAGAGTTACTTCGAGAAGAAGGGGTAAGAGTTGAGATGCGAGCGGGCCCCGCCCGCAACGCCTGCATGCCCGCTTGCCAAGAGCAGCGAGGCAGCCAGGGCGCTAGCATGGCGGGCGGGAGTTACTACATTGATCTAGCCCAATTTCTCTGGCAAATTTGACAACCCCTGCGCCCTAGTTAGACTTAAGTTAATGACAGACACAAAGCAGAAATCTTGGGGCGAGTTAGCGTTCTTGTTTGGAGTGGCGCTGGCTATCGTGTTAAGTTTTTTCCCCGACACTTCGGACCGGACAACACCCGGATTAATTTTGGCAGTCCTCGGTTTAATTGTTGGTTTGTTTAATATCACCTACAAAGAGACCAATAGTTTTCTGGTAGCGGCGATTGTTCTGCTGTTGGTCGGTAGCGCTGGATTAGACTCTCTGCCGTATATTGGCGATTGGCTGTATACCGCCTTTGTCAATATTAGCCATTTTGTTGCTCCGGCGGCGTTGGTTGTCGCTTTTAAAACCGTCATCGACCTCGCCAAAAACAGCTAGCTGCTAGCCATTCAGGGTTAAATTTGAGAAGATACACCCGTTATGCGATGCGGGAATAGTTTAATGGTAGAACGAGAGATTTCCAATCTTTCGGCACGGGTTCGATTCCCGTTTCCCGCTCAATCGATTTATAATCTAGTTTAATTAGTAATTAGTAATTCAGTAATTAGTTATTGTTTCTTGATTTCTATCAAGAAACGGTTATACTGAAATCCATGTCTAGAACCGTTCGAATTATATTGAGTATTGCTTTCGCCATTTTTGTCGCCGGAATAATCTGGGCGACAGTGGCCATGCGCAACAATAAAAAAGACACGACCCCTAAAACTGCCAACACTCCGACGCTAGTTGGTACGCCAAGTTCAACAACTACTCCGGCTGTCACTGTCCCGGCCGCACCTGCCCCGACAACTCCGGCACCGGCTACACCGGCATCGAAGCCAGCTGCCAAGCGGGTTACAACCCAATACCAGATTGTTTTTGTTGAAGAAACGATCAGCGACGAGTCGTCCGCCAGTGCCTGGGCATCGGCTGGCACGAATGCTGACGGTTCCGCTTGGGCGTACGCTTACGCCGAGTAACGGCCAGCTTGGCTAGGACCGAAAGTTTTTTTTCGATCTTAGCGTCAGCTCTGGCTGACCAGTTCGCACCTATTAGGAGAAAGACCTTGCCCAAGAGAATCCATATACCACTTCCCGAAGTTGGTGTTGAGCTGGTTTACGAGCTCGATGCCAAAATTTCCGCTGACCTTTTAGAGAAGCAGTTCGAAATCGCCAAAGACACCGCCGAGCTTTTCACTTTGGAATCACACATCAATTCCTTAGCGACGAAGCGGGATGCGGTGCGAGATCGGCTCCTCGAACGAACAGGACACGGTGTCCGCTACATCACAAAACGCCACGGCCGAAAAAAGCTACCTAAAACCGCTGGCGTCTACGTCGACTGGAAATTTGATCTGGAGAAGGCTCGAACCCAGTTACAAGAAGCTGGGAGGCTAGACATCTTCGAACAGGCGGTCTGCCGACAGACTCCCGGGCGATTTGTCGCCTTTTACAGGGAGGGAGATCGGGACATGGTCTTGCACGACATTGAACAAGCTGTTGAGCCCTTCGGCGTCGAGATAAAGCCGTTCCTTCGCCAAGAAGAACCGACCTTACACTACCAGACATTGCAGCGCCTTTGCTTCAAAGACCAGATTCAGCTGCGCGGTGTAAAATCGCCGCGTTACACAGTCCAAATCTACGACCAGGAGCCAGCTGAAAGCCGCAAGTAACACCCCGTCAGATCTCGTCCCTCACCTCCGGGTGGGGGACAATTATTTTTTTAGCAATTCCACAAACACCTCACTGGGGACTTCGACCCGACCGAGTTGGCGCATCCGTTTTTTACCTTTGCGCTGTTTGTCGAGCAGTTTGTTTTTGCGAGTGACATCGCCGCCGTAAAGTTTGGCGGTAACATCTTTGCGCACCGCCGAAATATCACTTCGGGCGATAATCTTGCCGCCGATGGCCGCCTGCAAAGTGACTTCAAAATTCTGACGGGGAATTAACTCTTTGAGTTTTTCGACCAGTCGGCGCCCGTAGGATTCGGCCTTACTTCGAACCATATATTGGGTTAAAGCATCTATCTTGTCGCCAGCCACCAGCAAATCTACCGCCACTAAATCAGCTGGACGGTAGTCTTTGAGCTGGTAATCCATCGAGGCGTAACCAGAGGTGACGGATTTCAGTTTATCGTAAAAATCGTTAATGACTTCCGAGAGCGGCGCTTCATAATGGCAAACTACCCGATCGGCCACATATTCAACATTGATAAATTCGGCTCGGTTCTGGGCGACTAAATCGCTAACGGCGCCGTAATGCTCCTGCGGGCAAACCACTTCCAGCTCCACCCACGGCTCGAGCCACTGCCCATTTTCCTGTTTGTAAGCGACCGACGGCGTGGTCACTAAAATATTGATATCAAATTCCCGATTGAGCCGTTCTTTGATTATTTCTAAATGCAGTAGCCCCAAAAATCCGATACTGTAACCAGGCCCCAGGGCTTTTGAACTGACTGGCTCATACGACAGCGAGGCGTCAGAAAGTTTGAGCTTATCGAGCGCCACCGTCAGCTCCCGCTCTTTGCCCGGCTCGGGAAAAAATGAGGCGAAAATCATCGGCTTTGAAATCTGATAACCCGGTAAGGCACTGGTGGTGGCCGAGGCGACAATCGTGTCGCCGACTCGACAGTCGTGAACTGTTTTTAAGCCGGTGGCGACATAGCCAATTTCGCCGTTGGCCAACTGCCCGTTATCAATCCGTTTGATTTGCAAGTAACCGGCTTGCAGGCAGTCAAAATTGACGCCGGTCACTCTCATCATCAGCGGCTGGTTTTTCTTTAATGAGCCACTGACCACTTTGACATAGGCGACGACCCCCAGAAACACATCAAAAAAAGAATCGAAAACTAAAGCTTGCAACGGCTCGTCTGGTTGGGATTTAGGCGGAGGGATTCGCTGAACAATCGCCTCTAGTAGCTCGTCAACCCCCTCCCCAGTTTTGCCGGAAACAAAACATATGTCGTCTTCGGCGCACTGCAAGACTTTGACGAGCTGTTGGGCAGTTTCTTCGCTTTGGGCGTGAGGCAGGTCGATTTTATTGACGACCGGGATGATAACGAGGTGGTTTTGTTTAGCCAGCTGAAGATTGGTGAGGGTTTGGGCTTGAATGCCTTGACTGGCATCAACCAATAGCAAAACCCCCTCGACTGCCGCTAATGAACGAGAAACTTCGTAGCCAAAATCAACGTGGCCGGGAGTGTCGATCAGATTTAATTGGTAGGTTGAGTCTGAAAGTCTCAAGTCTGAAGTCTGAAGTCTGAAGTCTGGAGTTTTTGGGATTTGGATATTGTTTGGGATTTGGGTCTTGGGATTTGGGATTTGCGGATGTTTTACTTCGTAAAACATCCGAGCTGGGTTGAGTTTAATTGTAATACCTTTCTCCCGTTCCAGCTCCATCGTGTCGAGCAGTTGATTGCCTGAACCAACTTTGACGGTGCCGGTTTTCTCCAACATTCGATCGGCAAGCGTCGACTTACCGTGATCAACATGAGCAATTATGGCAAAATTCCGAATCTGCATTATCAGAGTAATTTTACCCTAACGGGTGACAAAAGTCTTTAAGTCTAAAGGCTGGAATCAAGTCTTAAGTCTGAAGGCTAAAGTCTAAATTGTCTCCGCCAGCCGGCGGATCGCTTTTCACCGCCAGCTGGCGGTCCGTTCAAAGTAAGTCTAAAGTTCCAAGCTCTAATTACTTGATACTTTTAACTTGAGCCTTACTTTAGACTTTAGCCTTGTCACTTTAGCCTTTCGCTAGTTAAGTGTGACGGACCCACCACCACACTATTATCAGCACGACTAGCAGTGGAGTTATCACCCAAAATAGACAGCCCCAATTGGTCCGATAGCGAAACTTATCTACTTCTCCGTAGAAGGATTGCTTGGTCTGATCAGCTGCCATTGTTCTAATTTATTTATTTTGGCCCAGTAGCCGTACACTGCCAAACCGCAGAAGAGACTGGCTAAAATGACAAACAGGTTTTGAGCCGACGGGCCGGCCAGGGCCATGACCGATAGGGGCGTAAAAATCTTGTAGCTAACCAGCATTACCGCCCCAGCTAAGGCCGCGCCAAAAAAGATCGGTGGAAAATTGGAGCGCAAATCGCTGTCGCGCCAAAGAACCGAAAATGGTAGCTTTAAACTCGACCAAAGTAGCAAAGCGTTAATTGTCGAGCCGATCGAGAAGGCCAGCGCCAGCCCAGCTGGACCGAGCTCGGTATTCTTTACCAGCATCACTGCGGCAATCCAGGCCACCCCGATTGATATTAAACTGAAAATCGTCGGCCGGACGGTATCGGAACGGGCAAAATACGACCGAGCCAGAATTAGGATTGAGCCCTGGAACGGTAGGGAGACGATAAACAGCCGGAAGGTATCGACCGCCCATTCAGTTTCCAGCGGACTGATTGAGTGACCGATACTGATATATAAATTGATAATTGGCCGGCTGAAAATCAGGAAGAAAAGCGTAATCGGCGCAAAGATAAAAATAATTAACCTGATTGACTTGCCGATCAATTCCCTGAACTCGACCTGATCATCTCGAGCAATCTGGCGAGCAAAATCCGGCAAAACTGCCATCGCCAAAGTATTGGCTAACAGCAATACTGGCGCCGTCTGCAGATCGTCGGTCAGACGATAGATGGCGATCGAACCCGAATTAAGATTCGACGCTAGGTGATAGAAGACGACCAGAAGCATTTGATTGCCGGTCAGGGCAATTGCCCGAGGAATCATCACTCTTATCACCTGACGAACCCGATCGTGAGCTAGGCCGAAGGTAAAACGAAACTGCCAACCCAACCGATAGAGACTGGGCAATTGAATCAGAAAGTGAGCGGCCGCACCGGTAATCACCCCCGCCACTAAAACCGATAAACCGTATTCGGGGATCAGTAGCGCACCGCCGATAATCGCCAGATTGTAAATAATTGGGGCTAACGCTGGGCTGGCAAAGTGGCGCTTGGCTTGCAGGGCCGAACTGGCTAGTTGGGAAACGGTGAAAAAGAGCGGGCTCAAGAGCAAGACTCGAGCTAGCTCAATGGTTGTCTTTTGAGTGGCTTGGTCAAAGCCGGGAATTAGTAGGGGCAATAGATAGGGCATGGCGATGTACAACCCGATCATCGCTACGACAATCACTGTAAAACCAGTCGAAATTAAGACATTAAAAGTTCGCCAGAACTCGTTGTCGTCGCCGTCGGTATCGATCTTTACTAGGAGCGGCAAAACGGCTGTTGCCAAAGCGCCAACAATCAAAAAGTTATAAAATAAATCCGGCAAAACGAAAGCGGCGTAATAACTGTCGAGCGGTCCGATCGTGCCGTAAGTCAGGCCAACCCGGTTAGCAATAATGACATTTCGGGCTAAGCCCAACACATTACTAATCAAAACTGTTACGAACAGTATCCCGACTGCCTGCTTGAGGTTGTGGCTGCCGAAAAACATACTACTTAAGCGTTTAATCGGCGACATATTTATTTAGCCCGCGTTAATTTGTAAAATCCGAGTCCAGTAACAAATAGCAGACCGATGAGAGCTAAAATGGTATTAACGGCGGTTTGATCGGCTACTAGCAGGGGGAAACTTAAACTCTTTGGTCGATTTGGCAAAAAGTTTGGATCGAAGATCATGGAAGTATTGACAGCTTCTTTCGAATCAAGACTAAGCGTCAAGTCAACCATCCGCTTGGTCGAGGTAAGATTGCTTAAACTAGCTTGATATAAACCATCAATAGCGGTCAACGGACTGATGGAAACTCGATCGGTATCGGTTGCTAGGGTTGGAGTCGCTAGTTCAACGATTTGATCGTCCCGATCATAAAACAGGGCATAAGCCACTGTCGAGTTAGTCGCCTTGGGCGGGAAGATCACAAACTTGATTCGATCGATCGGCAGAACGCTAAATTGAGGAGTTTGAAAACTTTTTGTCTGACTAACAATTTGGTCAGCCGTATCAATCGAGCTAGCAACAACTTGAAAGTAATAGCGCTGATTAGGGGCTAGCCCAGTGAGTTTGATGGCTGATGATTGGCTGGTGGTGGCACTTCTGGCAGTATTGTCCATTGACCTCGTCGAGCCAAAATGAACCGATACTCGTGCCGGATACTGGAGGTTTATTAGCAGTAATGCCGAATTAGGAGTTGGCAGAGTGTCGATATTAATTATTCGCTGGCTACCAAAAGAAGCTTCGGGAGAAGACTGTTCAATTTTGATTCTGGCTTGGTCGACCGGCTCGTCAATTTTTATCGCCGGTGCCGAGGCGGTCACAATCACCCGACTGTCTTGAACCGAAGCCACCACATTGTCGACACTTTTGGGGCTACTGGGGCTACTGGCCGCCAGAATGGTTGCGAGTGGATCGAGATTTAAGCTTGAAGATCCCTCCGCTAGAGCGTGGAGCCGAAGGGTTGCGAAAGTCACCTTGGCAGCTGGATTATCGATAAAACCGGCTTGATTGGTCGGTGTCATTACCCAGACCCGCTGATAATCAGTTTTCGATTGGGAGGCGATTGTTTGCCAGCCCGGGGCATCAATAATTTTTACCAATTCGAGCTGCTGATTGTCGTATGACAAGGTGAGCTGCGCACCGGTTAAAACTGTCTTGGTGCCAAAATCGGCCTGAATATCGACATCGATATCTTGACCCGGCCGAATAGTGATTAGAGATTGGTTGAAGTAGATATTAGCAGTTGGCTCGGCGGCTTTGAATACAATTCGCTGTAAAATTGCCGAACCAACAAGAAGAATTGTAGTTAGGATGCTAACGATGATGAACATCGTCCGAGTTGGCGGTGTTTGAGAGTTATTCATTTTTTTGTGAATACCCCGTTGGCTTGCCACGGGGATGTCTCCGCTAGCTGGCGGATCGCTTTTTCAAAGTGAAACATAAAAATTAACAAACATTCCATTAATCATACCCTGGACGGCTCGTCCGCAGGGTGTTTGATTCATTGGCACCCCAATTCTTACCGTCGGGTCGCTCCGAACCAACGCCAGCATTTATCCGCGTTAGACTTAGGTCAATTATTGATATTTTCTGGTCGCCATCAATATCGGCCTTGATAACGCCGGCCGCATCAGACAGGAGGGTATTTTCGACCAACCGACGATCGATCTCGTCAATTACGTTGTCGCCGTTAACATCCCCTAATCGGGGGCTAAATTGAAAATAATCGGTCGGCGAATCGATGGAAGTTTTATCAGCTAAGGCGCCTGGCAATTTAAGCCAGATAATTTTAGTGTCAGCCGTTGTGCCGATTAGCGACTTGATCTCAATCGTTCGACAATTGATAACGGCCACAGTTTGGTCGTGTTCGGGTAGCACTTGATTGATTGATGACGTTACCACTATTTGCGCCTGGGTTGGGCAGTAACGCTCGGGAGTATTGACAATCTCAAGCCTGCCAGACGCCTTGGCGGTTGTTGCCCGAGTGGCTAGCCGGTAATAGGCCGCCGAGGCGACAATAACTATTAAACCCAAGATGATTAGCGGCTTTTGACGCATGCTCTTAACTTTACACTAGCATATATTTTCAGGTTTAGTCGCCACCAAGCAGCTACGATTGACGGTGGAGATGAAAAATCTTAATTACCACAAACCAGCCAACTAACAGTAGTCCGATTAAGAAAGCATTGATAATTAAAAAATTGGTCAGAAGCAGTTGGTCGGTACATGTTTTCCCGACACATGACAGCGCACCTTCGGCACGGAGTCCGAATTGGCGACCGTACAAGACAACTAAAGCCAGATTGGCCAAGACGATTAGTATCGTCGATATCGTTAAATAACTCTGAGCCAATCTTTTCATCGTTTATACCAGCATATCAGTATATATTGAGAAGATGAGGCGATATTTAACTCTGGCGTTAGTT
Organism: uncultured Candidatus Saccharibacteria bacterium; assembly: GCA_964358205.1. Classification (GTDB taxonomy): domain Bacteria; phylum Patescibacteriota; class UBA1384; order 2-12-FULL-50-11; family 2-12-FULL-50-11; genus JANLIQ01. Next base: position 9,491 of record CAYHNZ010000018.1, read on the forward strand.
TCAATACTGCTCGTAATCGGTCAAACCAGCAGTTCGGCGGAAGCGGCTGGCGGGACAATCGATTCACTCCTTCTGCAAGCCACTCTTCAGACAAGCGGTAATATTGGAGTAAGCCAGCAGTTAAAACTTGGCGCTAAAAGCCAGTTGTCCTGGGAGGTCTTTTCTAATATCAAGGGCCTCACAGTTAGAGCCGATGGGGTTGAGTTAGCAAAAAATAAAATCAGTCTACGGAAAAAATCAAACGGCTTACTCATCAGCTCCAACGTCACGGCCAGAGACTGGGAGATTAATTACACCACAACTAGTACCCTAATCCGTCATAACGACCGCGATCAATTTTTCTTCAAAGTTCTCGACACCCCTGGAGTTACCATCAACCAAGTAACGGCTCAATTTAACTTGGGCCAAAGCGTTGATCCACAGCTTTTTGTCGGCAATGTCTACGCTATCGGCGGGATTATCGGTGCTCGATCTAGTACCGTTTCTGGCAAAATCATTACCTACACCGCCGACCTAGTTGGTCCCAACGCCTTAATGACTCTTAATGCCAGCTGGCCAAAGTCGGTCTTGAACTTGAGCCGCAACCAAGAAATTCGCTTGGCGCTATCCAACCTAGACGGCCTACCCTGGCTAGTACTGGGAGCATCCCTACCGTTAGCGGCACTGATTATTTTGGTCGTTCTAATCGTTCGCCAGCGACGCCAAGACAGGGTGACGATCGATCCAACCGTCAACCGACCGCCGGCTGATTTATCGCCGATGGTAGTGGGTGTGCTGGTTAATAAAAAGATTTACCCAGAAGAGGTGGTGGCATTATTGGTAGATTTCTGCCGACGAGGCTATCTACTTATCATCAAGAAAGATGCTAAGTATTATTTTGGGCAACGACGACTGCCCGATCAACACCTTCAGCCCTGGGAAAAAAATATTTTAGAGCAAGTCGTACCGAATCTAGGCGTTAAAATATCAACGGAAGAGATATCGGAAATAAACAAACAGACGCTCTTTAGCCCGCCCATCCGCAGTGCCTTCAATGAGATCTATGAGGTCATTACCCAACATCAGTACTTCGTCGAAAACCCACACATTACTAGGATTCGCTATAAATTGGTTGCTTTAGGTTTTTACTTTGCTAGTGTCGTCGGTTTAATCTGGACTGCCGCCACTAATAGTACCCCCTACCTTCTCATCCCTCTAGTTGGCACAATTATCTTGTCTTGGTTAATAATTAAATTGACCGCTCAACTGACTCATTACACCCCTAACGGCCTGCGACAGAGATCGGCCTGGCTGTCTTATGGGCAGTTTTTAGGGTCAGCCGATCCAATCGACCCAACGATGGCGCGCAACCAAACATTTGAAAACTATCTGCCCTATGCGATTGTGCTCGGTAAAACGGCCGAGTGGGGTCAACGCTTTGATCGATCCTCCGCCACTATTATTCAACCGGACTGGTTTATCAGCTTTAAAGAATTGAATGCCGGTCAACTAGCTGATGAATTAGTTGAATTTATTAGCCAAGTATCCAAGCTACTAACTAGCCTCCGCGGCCCGCTGGTAAATTAGCCCTCGCTATATTTCTTTATAGAAATCGCCTGGGTCAACACCAAGAGCGGCGGCCAGTCGCCAGACAGTATGAGCGGTTGGAGAATTGACAGCTTGTTCAAAGTTACCAATCACATTTCTGGAGTACCCCGCCTTAAAAGCAAGTTGTTCTTGGGTCATCTTCTTTTCCTTGCGTAGTTTAGTTAGCTTCTTAGCCACCCGTTTAGAAAATTCCCTTTTCTCACGAGCAAGTTCCTCTTTGGTTTTTACTGAAAAATCAGGTTTCACCCATTCATTAGAGAATAAACTCCACGAACGCTCTACCAAGTATTCGTGGAACTATGCTATAATAGTGCAAGTAAAAGTTTACAAGAGAAAAGAAAGTATAAAACAGAAAGGATAAATGAAAAAATATTGGATTTTAGGATTAGCGGTCTTGATTAGTGGGTTAGTCTTTTTGGCAATACCTCAATCTGCAAGTGCTGGATATACAAAGGGTTACTATAAGAGCAACGGAACTTATGTTCAGCCGTATTATCGTTCAAACCCGAACGCCTTTAAGTACGACAACTACAGTTATCGAAGCAATGGCTACTCATCGGGCAGTCTCTACAGTAGGTCCTACTACACGCCCACTCGAAATTATTCTTCTCGTTGGTACACTCCAAGCTACTACACCCAGCCTGACTACTACTCTGGCTACAACAGCTATCGATTCGGATATTAGTAAACAACCGCCATGCAAACGATTTCGGAACAAAAAAATAGGATAACCGATATATCGGATACCTTATATGGAAGAAGCCAGCTTTAAGGAAGGGGCGCTAAATATCTGGGAAAGAACTCCAGCGCTACTAAAGATAGTGGTGCTTTACGCAGTACTTAATGGGATGATCTACGGCGCTCAAGAGCTCTATTACTACAATGACACCCAGAGAATGAATCAGCTAGAGACTGACATGAGTGGCATCCAAAGCGAAATAAGCTCTCTGGAGTCCCGCGCTACGGACGGGGGTCTTGCTGAACCATATTACAGCCGTTACAAGAATAACATCGAGAAATATAACTCCAAAGTTGGCGAGTACAACGCCTTAAGTGAAAGATCGGGTAGTCGATGGTGGCTAATCCCAATTCCCATCGGACGAGGCAAGACCAGCCTAAAGTAGGGCTACAATGGGGAAAGGAACCAGTTCTAATCCTTGGTATGAGAGAGGTTGGGTTTGGATAGTAGTCATCATCATCCCGATTGGACTTTGGTACGGCTGGAGGTGGTATCACACTCGAATCAGTCCGTATACGCCTCAGGCAAGTAGCTACGACTGTCCTGTCGATAAACCGATAAAGGGTAACGCTCAATCTGGAATATATCATGTACCCGGTGGGGCTTCATATGGTCGGACAAAAGCAGAGAAGTGCTTCGCAACTGAAAGTGATGCGCTTTCAGCGGGATACAGGGCAAGCAAAAGATAAGATGAGACCCCTTAGGGTTCAGTAGACCATGGAGAGGAGTAAATGGGCTGAGTGGGGTGGTTGCCTACTTTTTGTAGTAGGTATTGTCGCGGTTATTTGGTGGATTTCCGCTAATGAAACTGGATCTTATCTAGATTCCAGTGCTGGAACAGAAAACAATAGGCCAGATATTCCTGGGACGACACGTCCCCCCAGTAGTGGGGACTATGATTGCTCTGATTTTGACACCCAAGAAGAAGCCCAAGATTTCTTTGAAGACGAAGGTGGACCGGACGAAGACTACCATAATCTTGACCGAGATGGTGACGGCGAAGCTTGTGAAGCTCTCCCATAATTTGAAGTGAGGATCATTTGCTAGCCAGATGATTGATAAAAAGGGGCGATTCTCTCTTTCCTGTTTTACGACACAATCCGGCAAGAGGGTACTTCGAACAGAAGTAACTACATAGAAATCAAACCCATTGTGAAACATTTTATTTACGTATAATATTTTAGTATGGAAAATTTAACTGGTTATACAGCGTTTGGCGTAGCTTTTATTCTACTTACTCTATTCGGTTGGTTAACGGGCAATAGCACAAATATTGGGAGTGTGTTATTTGGGATTGTAGTTGGGCTATTACTTATCAACCGAGACAATAAACGGAAGCAGAAAGATACCGTTCCACAGTCCACCATAACAATAGGGTTGATTGTACCTCTAGCGGTTATCGCTATCTCTTATTTTATAAAATCCACAAATGTCTGGCTTTGGTTTGTTATTGGAATAGCGACTTTCATTTTTTTGGGCTTTGCGATTTGGGGAATTATTCGCTTCTTTCAGAACCAAAAACAACCCATCAACCCCTAGCTATCTTTGATAGCTTTAAGTTCAGGGCCTGGATTTTTGACTGATTTTCCGATACAATTTGGCGGCTGGAAATGATTCAGCAGGAGGACGGAATTGAGGTTCATTTATATTTTGATCGCAATCGCGGCTTTTGCCGCTTCGTCACTCGCTCAAACGGTTCTTTTCGAGGACGACTTTGAGGGGAGTATTCGACCGGAGTGGCAGGCCTGGCAAGGAAGTCTTGGGGACTTTCGGGTTGTGGCAGGGTTTGCACAAAAGGGCAACTATTCGGTTTCCACTCTCCGACAAATCGACAAGGGAATCTATGTTGATCTCGGAAGCGCCCAAAGCGATACAACATATTCGGGCTGGTTCTACGACAACGGGGCGCAACCGTACGAATTTCTACTCTCGGTCTCGGCAATTTACCAGAGCGGAACCTCGGCAAATATGTTATCCATAGGCGTCGATACACGTCAATCAATCACAAGGTACTCGCTTTTTGCCGGCCACAGCTCGCACGATCTTTCGTTGATGAGGAGTAACGGTTGGCACAAAGTCGATCTATACGCTTTTGGCAACGAGACCCGCGTGTACATTGATGACCAGTTCCAAGAGAGTGTCAGCTTCGCCAATCACTGGCGGTATGTGTACCTATATGCTAATGGCTGGGAAGGACAACAGCCAAGCGAGCCTGGGTACTGGGACAACATCAAGGTCTACGAGGGTGCCCCAGTTCCTGAACCGGCGACGATCGGGTTAATGGCCTTCAGCCTGGCATTCATCGCTCGGCGGCGGCGTCGCTGAAGTGCCAATCGGCACAACCGCCAATCTCAACGGCGCGAAGAGGAAATCCCCTTTGCGCCACTTTTTATACCCAAATTTTTCCCAATCAAGACCATCTTGAATCAGGTGAATTTTTTAAGGCCTGGCTATTGACAAAAAGGGTTCAGCTTGGTACTCTTAGTTCAAGAAAACTCCTGGCGCCGGTCCTTACTAGACCACTGCGAGGAGTTTTTGTTTACTCTAGCGGGAAAACTGATGTGAAATATTTCCGACCGGTTTTCAGCTCCTCCCGGATTTGGACAATAAATTGCTGACCGTCTGCCGAAATTCCTTTGAATCGAAAAAGTTGCTCTGTTTTTGACTTGAAAGGAGCTCCTGGTCTAAGACGATTCCTTTCTATCAATTCAATTGCGCAACCATAGAATTTCAAGCGTCTTTTTCTATCTTTTTGCCGTTTGGTGTTCAAATGATCCCAGAAACTATTCAAGAAAACCTTTTCCTTGTTGAAGTGAGGCGATCGAATAAATGGATCGCGTCTCGTTTGTCGGGAAAGATCATGATATATTCGCCTGGCTTTCCTAACGATTTCTGCGTAATTTTCGCCACGAATAGTTTCTTGTTTGCATTTGTAAAATTCCTCGGTCATCTGGTCATCTATTTGAGTGTAACAAGAATCTGCAACGGAGGGACAGTCAAAGGATGTTTTCCGCCATTGTATTAGGTCCCAATTATGACCGGCCGCTAATTAGCCGCTTGGGCGGACAGCTGGAAGATTTCCGAGCCGATTTTACCGATGAGAAAACTTTTAGGCACCGGTCCCCAAGCTCGGGAGTCGGAACTAGCAAGGCGATTATCACCAAGAACAAAGTATTCGTTAGCTTGCAGGACTCGAGTCAGCTCGGCTGAAGTATAGATGGCTGGATCAAGATAGTTTTCTTTTAGGACTTCGCCGTTGATTGAAACCCGACCAGCACCAACTAGCACTGTCTCGCCCGGCAAGCCAATGATTCGCTTGATAAAACGCTTCTCCATTTCGCCGGGCCAATACATCGCCACCACATCACCGCGAGCCGGTTGTTGATAGCGATAAGCAATTTTATTAATCATTAGCACCTCGCCGTCAGTGAAATTGGGCACCATACTCTGACCGCGGACAACCAAGACGGTGAAAATAAAGTAATGAAATACTAATCCAACAATCAGCAAAATCGTGGCGATTTTAGAAAAATCGTAGATCCACCCGGTAATCCAGAAAAGTTTCTCTAATCTCTTAGGCGACGACATTATTTGCTACATTCAGTGTAGCAAAGACTGATCGTAAATCGTCGTCAGCCAACGTCTCTTTTTCGATTAACTCCTTGGCCATTAACCGGAGAGTTTTGATCTCTTTTTTCAATATGGCGCAGGCTCTTTTCCAGCCGTCATCGATAAATCGGCTGATCTCTTCGTCAACTCGAGCCGCCATCTTCTCTGAATGGACTGTGTGTCTTCCCATCTCTCTTCCAAGGAAAACCATCTCGTCGTTCTCCCCCAACTTAACTGGCCCGAGGTCACTCATGCCGTAGATAGTGACCATGTTACGGGCAATCGAAGTGGCTCGATCTAGATCGTTAGAGGCACCAGTCGTAATCTCGTTGAAAATTAATTTCTCGGCCGCCCGACCACCCAACAGATTGGCGATTTCGTGTTCAAATTGACTTTTAGAGGTCAATTTATTATCTTCCTTCGGTAAACTCCAGGTAAAACCAAGGGCTGATCCTCGCGAGATAATTGATACTTTATGGACGGTGTCAACTTCCGACAGAATATGTCCAACTATCGCGTGTCCAGCTTCGTGATAGGCAACAACCTCCCTTTCCTTTTCTTTCATCAAATGGCTGGTTCGTTCCGGACCGAGCAGAACTTTTTCGATCGAATTGCGAAAATCTTTTTGCTCGATTTTTTTGCGATTGTCACGAGCGGCTAAAATGGCCGCTTCGTTAGCGACATTGCGCAGATCAGCGCCAGACAAGCCCGGGGTGGATTTGGCGACTTCTTCCAAATTAACATCTTTGGCCAATGGTTTATTCTTAGAGTGGATAGCCAAAATTTCGGCTCGTTCCGGTCGATCGGGCAAGTCGAGAGTGACTTTACGATCGAATCGACCCGGACGAAGCAGGGCCGGATCGAGAACATCAGGACGGTTAGTAGCGGCTAGAACAATAACATTTGCCTCGGTGTCAAAACCATCCATCTCCACCAAAATTTGATTGAGGGTCTGCTCGCGTTCGTCATGAGAACCGCCCAAACCAGTGCCCCGTTGACGGCCAACGGCATCAAGTTCGTCGATAAAAATCACCGTCGGTGCCGTCTTTTTGGCTTTAGCAAATAAATCACGCACCCGGCTATTGTGGAGCAAAACTGGTTTTTGACCGCCAAAGAAGGCCTCGTTATCACAACCAACTAAATCGTAAACGAAACCGTCGTATGGCTTCTTGACGATTTTCGTCACCCGTGGCTTCTTGAATTGATTAGGAGACTTCGATTCTGTTGCCCCCAGCCAAAGATTGCTGGTTTTGCCAATAATCAGATTCCAAGCAGTGGAAGCGGCGACGGTCCGAACACGAATAACTCTTTCTGGCGCTTCGGTTTGGCGGATGCCACACTGAACTCCATGCATTGCCAGTAACCAGGCTAGCTGGGAGATCATTTCCCGATTAACGGAAGTAATGGACAACTTACCCTCCTGGGTCGTGTACCCATCACCGGCGGCGTAGCCCTCGATTAATTGATGGATACTGTTTTTGGGCAAACTCCAAACCCATGACGGTAAAATCTTACTGTGACTACCAGTACTAAAGTGGCGGCGGAAAAAATCAGCCAGCGGTCGGGACGAAACGATAATGCGAGTGCTGTTTGTTTCTGTCTCCTCGACCCTTACCGGTAAATGAAAATACTTTTGTAATAACTCGATGCAATCGCGATGAAGGTCTGGCTCGTGGCTACCGAATACAAATTCGAGACAATATGGCGTTACTCGACCTTCGGCTAGGTAATAACCAAACAAACGCATCAAGTCCTCATCGGCGGTTACTTTTTCCGGCAAACCATAACCAACGCTAACATTACTAAGGAAGCGCGGTTGATGAATATTGTTCTGCCAATTACCGACGGTTGCTTGGCTAACACCGATCGTTTGCCCGATCTCGGCTTGACTTGCCGTACCCGCACGAGCCAAAGCATATTGATAGTTAGCAAGATTAATAACGCTTTCCTCGCCCCAAATATCCAACTCCAGATCCTTGCTGGTTCGATCAAATAGATGGGCTTTTACTTTATGGGTTGTGCCAATACCAGGCACGAAAGTCGAGCGGACTTTGTAGGGGAGGTTTGCTAAAATATCGCCTGGCTGGAGCTGGTCGGCTCGCTTCGACTGAACATAATTATGTTCGCGAACAAAAACGCTATGGTCACCAGTCGTTTCAATTACACCACCGAGATAGTGAATCTGATAAATCTCTTTAGCTTTGTGACGAAGAACACCGGATACATTGACGAACCTGGATCCGCCAACATTGAATTTTTCCGGATTATTTTTGTAGCCCCGGAAACCAGTCTTGGCTCGTTCAACCCCGAGAGTCTCCAGTCCCTTGACCGGCACGACGATATTCTCTTGATTTCCTTTGTAGAAGCCATCCACTACTTCTGATATCGGCAATAGCTTGGTTTGGCCGTTGCGACGAATCAGTACCGGCGTATCGCCGGTGACGCTAGCGCCCACACCTACAAACATTTCTACAAATTCGGAAGCGGAGATGGAATAGAAAGGTACGCCAGCTTCGCCGGCGACAGCTTTGGCCAGTAGTGTTTTACCGACACCGGCTGGTCCGATTAGCAATACGCCGTGGGGAATTTCAGCGCCGAGAGCCTTAAACTTGGCGGGATTTTTCAGAAAATCAACCACCTCTACCAGCTCCTGCTTAACATTCTTCATACCGGCGACATCTTTAAAGCTGACACCCTTTTTTCCATCATCCAGCCGAGCGGTCGTTTTACCAAACGACATGGCCTGATTGTTGCCCGAGCGAGCTTGGCGGGTCATAAAGTAAAGCAACCCCCCGATAAGTAAGAACGGTAGAAAAACCGTTAGCAACGTCGTCCAAAGGGCGCCAGAATCAGGATTTTTAATATTGATCGTCACTTTATCGCCAGTAATGCCGTAGTCTTTCAACCCCTCGCTGGCTTCTTTGTAGGCAACCAGCTGAATCTTGTCTTTAGTGACAGCGGTTATCTTGTTGCCTTCAACAACTATCTGATCGACTCGGCCATCGCTAACTTCTTTGACAATCTGCGAGATGGCAACATCTTGCGTCGGCTTGGTTTTGCCTACACCAAACAAACTCCAGCCAATCGCCAAAATAAAGACGATTGTCAGGACTGAAAATAACTGACGAGAAAATCTGTTTCGTGCTGGCATTACTGAATTCTAGAGTAAAACTCGGCTGAAATCAACGATTAATTAGAGCCGGTTCTTTAAACTAAAGCGGAACAGACCTACGCTAGGTAAAGATTAGTTAACCTA
>CAYHNZ010000019.1:0-18108 GCA_964358205.1 uncultured Candidatus Saccharibacteria bacterium
GGAAGTATTGACGATTTTGGTCCAGTCGTACATCGCCCCGACCGCTTTAAGTTGGTTGATAAAAACAGGGATTGCTTGGTCGATGAAATCTTTTGGCTGGGCTTTTTTCTTGATCGCAGCGTTTTCAGCCGGTAAACCAAAGGCGTCAAAACCCATCGGATGAAGGACGGTTTTACCCTGCAGTCGCCAATATCGAGCGAAATAGTCGCTCAAAACAAAACCTCGCCAGTGCCCGACATGCAAACCCTCGCCGGAGGGGTAGGGAAACATATCGAGACAGTAAAAGCCGTTCTTGACTTTAGCCGGATCGACTTCGTCGTGTTTCTGCTCGGCCCATTTCTGGCGCCATTTCTTTTCGATTGCTTGGTGGTCGTAGCTTTGCATTAATAAGATTGTACCTGAAAATTAACCAATTTTGACGTTTCTATTTTGACGATGATTGCGCAAGATAGTTTAAAGAAATCATAGATCGGCCTAGATCTAACTCGATACACAAACACTGCGCCAGCGGTGCTTGTGGCAAAAAAACCGGCAGGGATAAACCCTGCCGGAGATATTTGGTCAGTGGCCGTAAAAACCGCGGCCCTTCTTGTCGGGGATCATTAGAAGCGCGATCCCAAGTTCTTGGCATTTGTCTTTAATCAATTGGTCGTTGACCGAGCCACTGGTGGCAAGAATCAAGGCAATTTCAGCGAGCGCTAGAGTCTCGGGTCCGTCAGTGAAAGGGAAGAACGAGTCGCTGTAAGCGACTGCCCCTTTAGTTTCGAGTCCAGCTAGGTCTGCCTTCATCCCAGCCAACTCACAACAGGAGGCTCGATCTTGCTGGCCAGTGCCGTTGGCGATGAGCATCCCGTTATTGACTAGGGTGATGGTGTTGCTGTTGCTGGTTGAGCCAATCGCCCAAGCCAACACAACGTTTAGACTTCGAATCTGGCTAGGCAATGATCTCCCCTCGAACCTTTGGATATCAGGATCCTCCAGATCTAGTACGAAAAAGTAGTTTGGCTGGGTTAAGAACCCACCCCGGACGTAGCGAAACCGTATCGCCGTGTCGAGCGAGTTACGATCAAGCATTGCTAGAGCCGGATTGACCAGCAGGCGACATTTGTCGCCTCTGCGCTTCAGTATTTCAATGGCCATAATAGTGAAAGCTGGGGCAACGACCAAATCAAGGATACGTCGCTTATCCCCCTCCATTTCCCAGGTCATCAATGTTTCGGCTACTATCTCGTCGACCGTAAAGTTAACCATGACCGAGCCACCGAAAATTGCCCTAAGATCTCCATCGAGCATACACTTCAGAGCCGTTTCACCTCCACGGCAATTGTTGTGCGTCACAACTGAAGCGCCACAGCAATTGCCGTGTTTAGCTCCGAGCGCAATCTGCGGTACTTCACCGCAGTTGAGATCGCACCCGGCGGCGATGTGAGTCATTGTCTGGAGAAGCCGATCAACATCAGTCCAGTTGATGAAGCTCCGATCCGTACCTTCCAGGACCTCGAACTTCTCTAATGACAGCGGGTCGTCTGGCCGATTTGAATATAGGGCGGCGGGCGTTTGCCAAGGATTTTCGCCGTACTTACAGTCCTCGACTTTCTGCCCGAGAAAACCGAAGTAGCCATCGCTACTGATTTGGGCGGCCGAGGTAAGGGCGTAATGAGCAACCACGAATTCGGCCTTGGCCGCCAACGTTTCGCGCAATTCATCCTCACTGATTGAAGCTTTACCGCGCAACCAGCTAATTACCAGATCTCTGTCTCCAGGGTCGCTGATGACAATTCGTCGCCCTTTGGCGGCACTCCGTAACATCGTCGGACCGCCAATGTCGGTCTTTTCGATGATAGATTCGGGTGTCGAGCCGGGTCTGGCAATCTCGGCCTCGAGTGGGTAGAGATCGACACAGACCAAGTCCAGCCAAGGTATACCGAGACTTTCCAACTCCGCGATATCGCAATCACAAGCTAAAAGTCCAGCATGAACTTCTCTTGAAAGAGTGACGACTCGATGGTTAAGTATTGCCTCGCCACCAACTAGAGTGGACACGACGGTAACCGGAACACCTTTGTCAATAAGGGCTTTAGCCGTGCCACCAGAGGCGTAAATTGTCCAGCCAAGCTCAACGAGAGCTTGGGCAAAGTCGACGATACCGTCTTTATGATAGACGGAGAGTAGCGCATTTTTCCTTGTCATTACTGATTCCTGTCACCAATTTGTGGTGTGCCTGCCAAAGTCCGAACCTTAGCGATGAGGTAATATTACAGGAAAGCTGACGTAAGATCAACTCCAAAGAGACACGAATCATAATATGTTTCCAAACACTGTGCTTCCTTTAGTCCGGCCCTACAAACCAATAACATCCGGGCAACATCTTCGGCAAATCTGAAATGGTGGACCGTACCGGGATCGAACCGGTTACCTCATCGATGCCATCGATGCGCTCTACCAAGTGAGCTAACGGCCCCTACTAAAGCGTTATCAAATGTATAATCGCTTGCAATTCATTATAAATGCCACCCGAAAAATAATCTAGACGGCAAACACCCATATAGCTTTCTTTTTGGGTAGATTTGCCGATACTTCTTGAATCAATTCTTGTTTTATAGAAGTTTCGTTTAGGTATCTTTGTAGTGCTTGACCAAAATTCCTCCAGTACGAGTTGATCTTGATCGGCGCGGCATTGAACGGTAGAGCGAAATTTTGTTTCATCAATTGAAAAGCACTTCCTTAATAGTTTTAGATATAGCTTGATGATTCTCGGGTCAGAATTTCCAAATGTTAACTTTCCCGATTGCTTACTGCCCTCAGTTAAATATAGCACCGCCAAAACCGCCAAAGAAGAACTTGGGTCGTTGTTGAGATGTTCCTTGAAATAAATGTATTGAGATTCAAGCCCTAATAAATATCTTCTTCTTGTCTCCCTGTTTACCGCTAGCGCTTTCTTGCGATTAACTGCTAACTTTTCTAGGTTGAGCTTTTTGATTCTTTTTCGGTGTTCTTCTGGTAGCTTAATATCTCGACACCAGGTAGATAAAGTACTCTTAGAGAGAGTGCTTCCCAAACGAGAGTTGATCTCGTTATAAGTAAAGCCATCTGCTCGCAACGAACGGGCGGATTCTCTGGTGGTAGATGTCATCAACCTTATCGTACCACAGACTTAGTAAATGCTAGACGCCAGCGGGTTGAGTAGCTGGCGTCGCCACAGGAGTCGCCGCAACTTCCGGAGCGACAATCAAATTCTTGCCGGTCATTTCGCTCGGAATGGGTAAGTCAAGAAGGGTGAGAATTGTCGGAGCTATATCTGAGAGTCCGCCTGATCGCAAACTCCAGTTCTTGGCTAGCTCGCTAATAATAAAAAGTGGGACTGGGTTATTGCTATGTTCAGTATCTGGTTCACCAGTTTTGGGATTAACCATCTGCTCAACATTACCGTGATCGGCAGTGACAATCAGAAAACTATTGCTCTTATTCATGGCTTCGAAAATTGATTTTAGGCCGCGATCAACAGCCTCACAGGCCTGAATAGCAGATCGTAGGTTACCGGTGTGGCCAACCATATCGGGTGCGGCGTAGTTAAAAACAATAAAATCGTACTGGTCTAAGCCCTTGATGACCGCTTCCGATATTTCTTTGGTTGACATCTCCGGTACCTGATCGTAACTAGCGACTTTAGGCGAGGGGATAACCACTCGATCTTCGCCAGCAAACGGCGCTTCTATACCGGCATTAAAAAAGTAAGTAACGTGGGCATATTTTTCAGATTCGGCCACATGGAGCTGTGACAAACCAGCTTTTGACAAAATAACCGCCAGCGGTTCGGCCACATTGCGCGGACGAAAAGCCACCGTCATGGGTAAGCCTTCTTGTAGAAAAGTAAACCCGACAAAAAATATGTCCTGAAGAATTTTTGGTCTGGCAAAATCGTTAAAATCTATTTTAAGCAACGCCTGGGTAATCTCCCGAGCTCGGTCGCCACGAAAATTGAAAAAAATTATTGAGTCGCCGTCTTGGATTGGTTGGAAACTATTGTCGCTACCTTGAATAATCGTTGGGATGATGAACTCGTCCGAAAAACCATCTCGATACGATGCGGCTACTGCCGCCGCTGGTGTTTGGGCGGATGGCCCGAGGCCTTCGGTCATGGCTCGGTAGGTTTTTTCTATTCTCTCCCAACGGTGATCCCGATCCATAGCATAGTAACGTCCGGAGATGGTACATATTTTGCCAAATCCGATTTCGGTTAATTTTGCCTGGATTTTTTCTAGATATTTTTGAGCCACGAACGGTTCCGAGTCGCGACCATCGGTTAGTGCTTGGATACAGATATTAGTAACGCCTCTTAATTTAGCCATATCGAGCAGAGCAAAAAGATGGTTGATGTGACTATGGATACCACCATCAGAAATCAAACCCATAATATGTACGGCTTTACCGCTAGATTTAGCTCGATCAAAGGCCTGAATAAGCTGGGGGTTGTTGAAAAATGAACCATCAGCAACGGCTGTATTAATGGCTGATAGGGATTCGCTGACGACTTGCCCGGCCCCAATCGTTAAATGACCGACTTCTGAATTACCCCGCTCACCGGCAGGCAGGCCGACAGCCTTGCCGCTCGCTTCAAGAGTGGTGTAGGGATAAGATTGTTTGATGGAATTAATAAAAGCCGTTTTAGCTAAAGTCGTGGCGTTACCGCCCCAAGGTGGCGCTACTCCCATACCATCAATCACGCCCAGAACTATCTTAGGTCGCATTGGACGTATTCCCAATCAGCATTCGTTCGATGGCAATTAGCCGACGATATTTTGTCATCCTCTCGGGGTGATTTATATTCGGTGCCCCAGTTTTAATAAATTGGGCGCCAATGCCAACGGCAAAATCGGCAATATAGTCGTCCAGGGTTTCGCCGGAGCGATGAGAAACGATGATAACCATACCAGCAACACGTGCCATATTTACTACCTTAATGGTTTCGGTAACTGTGCCGATCTGATTAAGTTTGATTAAAATCGCATTACTTGTTTTCTCATTGATTCCCCGTTGCAGGCGGTCAGGATTAGTAACATATAGATCATCACCGACCAGCAAGATTTTCTTGTCGGTTGATATCGATTTTTCTATTTGTCCGAGAAATTTCGTCCAATCGTTCCAATCTTCTTCCGGAAAGGGATCTTCCAGCGACAGAATGGGGAAATCTTGGAGAAAGCCCAAGTAACGGCTCGGCGTCATATCGAAAGTGGGGGAGACGCTCGAGGCGGCAACATCAAGTCCAATTGAGACTTCTTCCCACTTCTTATAGCCAGAATCCTTAATGGCTCGAACCAGATAGTCGCAGGCCAACTCGTTGGTGTCTAGATTGGGAGCATAACCTCCTTCATCGCCGAAAGTTTGGCTGTTGATATGATCGGTGGCCAATATTTGGCCTAAAGTGGTAAAGATTAACTGACCAGCCGACAGCTGGTTGTGATAGCCCTTAACTCGATCGGGAATGACCATAAATTCTTGAATATCAAGGTTATTATTAGCGTGCTTGCCACCGTTGATTAAATTAAACATAGGGATTGGAATGGTAAAAGATTGTCGCGAATCAAGTGAGGCAATGTATCTAAAGAGCTCGATATTCATCGAACTGGCCGCCGCTCGACTGACCGCCATCGACACCCCGAGAATGCTGTTGGCGCCGAGTCGAGATTTATTAGCGGTACCGTCTAGATCAATCATTTTTTGGTCGATTTCCGACTGACTATTAACATCTAACCCGATAAGCGCTGGTTCAATTATTTCAGCTATGTTCTTAACAGCTTGAGCGGCTTCAACCGTCACTGCTTCAAAGGCGCCCTTCGAGGCACCGGCCGGGATAGCCGCTGAACCGATGACATTATTGTCCGTTTGTACCGAGGCCTGGACAGTCAAGTCGCCCCGCGAATCGTGAATGACTTGCCCCCAAACTCGAGCGATCTTGGGCATTACACAAACCTCCGGTTTGTGTAAAGAATTAAGAATCTAGAATATGGAATTATGAAGTTCCATATTCCATTTTGGTAGCCCCCTTTTACATTCATAATTCTAAAATCTATATTCATCGCTATTATTATAGTTTCGCCAGTTCGCCCTTTAATTGAACAATCGCTTCGACAGGTGTTGGGTCAACACCATAAACACCGGCCAAATAGAAACTTAGCAGATCGCCGAAATGCAGAAAAAGCAGCTGTTCAGCTAGGGGAGAGCCGGACTTGACCGAGAGTGGCATAAAAGGAATGTCTTTTTCGGTAAAGGTTTTTTCTAAAACTTTCTGGCGAGCGATATTTCGGGAAAAGCCATATTTTGACTCGAGAAAAAGGACTATCAGCTTTTCAGGAACAGCAAAGTCAGTGCCAACAACTAAATTATGACAAGCCTCTGGCACCGCCGCCGCAACGGCAAAGGTTTTACTGTTTTCGTTAAATTGATTGAGATAGCGTTTGGCCACTGCCACTAGCGGCGAGTAGGCCAAAATAATCGGTACTTTGTTATTTAAAGTTACGGCCAACTCTTCGGCTTTTGACTGAAAGGATTTTCGTTGAATAGTTATCTTCAGTTCTTCGACGGCTTGAAAGTAGGTTTTCTCGGTCAGATCGATCAGCTCTAATTTAGCCATTATCGTCAACAGCGCCCCATAGAGACAGCCAATCGCTGCCCGGGGAGGGCTTTGGTAATCGATTTTTAAAATTGGGAAGCCGTGGATACCTGACAGTTCCTCCAATTTACCGCCGCTACTGACAGCAATAACGGGCATTTTTCGTTCAACGGCCGCTTTAACAACATCTATAGTTTCTTCGGTATCACCAGAGTAGGAGACAGCGATAAGAAGCGTTTTATCGTTAGCCCAACCGGGCAAACCGTAATCGGCCCAAAGACTGACTGGACGAGTTAGTTTATTCTCGAATAAATCGACCAAAAGCGCCCCCGCAATACCGGAACCGCCCATACCAGCGATAATAACTTTATCAAAGTTGTTGCTGGTGACTGGTAAGCTTTTAGTCCAAATATTAGTCCAGGATTTTTCTAACTGGATGGGTAAATCCATAATTTTCTCCAGCATCTTCCCTGAATCTTCAACAATAATCGACTCGCTCATGATTTACTCTCGCTCCGCTTCGGTAAAATAATCTGCCCCTCTGCCATAACTACAGCGTACTACCGGGGAGTAGTTTTGAGAAGGTTTTTTAGCGTAGTGGAGCTTAGTGGATAATACCCAAGCAAACTTCGCTAGAACAAATTGCTGGACTTCTATCTGTTAAGTGGTATTATCTTCCCTAGGAGAACCAGATTGTCGCAAGATGTCTGGCTTGTTCTTTTACAGGAAGTGACTTATGTCCGAAAAAAACTTTATGACAATGCTTCAGGCAAAGTGGGACGAGGGTAAGTTCGTTTGTGTCGGCCTCGACAGTGAGCTTTCCAAGATCCCTGAGTCAGCAGAGAGGAGTAATGACGAGCGAACGCTCTTCAATTTCAACCGTAGAATTATTGATGCCACGAAAGACTTGGTCTGCGCCTACAAACCCAACATCGCTTTTTTCGAAGCAGAACCCGATATAGGAGTCTACGCTCTCGAGAGGATTATCAAACATATTCGGCGAGTGGCGCCATATGTGCCGGTGATCCTGGACGCCAAGCGCGGCGACATCGGTAACACCAACTTGGGTTACGTCCGGGCTGCGTTTGACTATTTATGTGCCAATGCGGTCACCGTTCATCCGTATCTTGGCCAAGAGGCGATGAAGCCATTCCTTGATCGCGCCGATAAGGGCATCTTCGTGCTTTGTCGAACGTCGAACCCCGGTGCTGGCGAATTTCAGGACCTCGAAGTTCGATCTCCTGTTGCCGCGGGTGCTGTGCATGTCGTACCAACTTCAGAAAACAGCACTCCGCTCTACCAATACGTTGCCCGTCAGGTTGCAAATGAATGGAACGCCAACGGCAACTGCGCATTGGTGGTCGGCGCCCCCTATCCCGAAGATTTGGGTAAGGTTCGCTCGATCGTCGGTGACATGCCAATCCTTATTCCGGGGGTCGGATTTCAGCAAAAAGATACCCCGCTCGAGGAGCAAGTTCGGCTCGTCGTGACGAATGGCAAGAATAACCAGAACCAAGGCATGATCATCAACTCGTCGCGGGGCATCATCTTTGCCTCCAGCGGCCCCGACTTTGCCGAAGCGGCGCGTCGCGAGACGCAAAAGCTTCATGACGCAATTACCTTGGCCTTGGGCTAAGGCAGAGGAATCAAGACAAACATGACTATGACACCTGCCCAGGAAAGCCTGGCACTGCAACTATTCGACATCGGCGCGGTCAAGTTTGGAGATTTCAAGTTGAAACTTCACGAGACCCAGCCCAATGCCCCATTAAGTCCGATCTACTTCAATCTGCGGACTCCCGACAATCCCAAACCAGGCCCGATTACTCACGGGGTGATGGGGCTGCTTGGCGCAGTTCTATACAGCGAAACTCTACGACTAGGTCTGGCCTACGATCACATCGCCGGCATTCCTAATGCGGGCGACCCATTCGCTAAGGCTTTTAATGACGCGGTCGGATCTGATGATATTGCCCCAGCCAACCGCCTGTCTTTCCGTAAGGAGGATGATGGCGAGAAGCGACGTATCGGCAAGCTCGATGGCGAGAGCTTCAGCTCGAACCAAACAGTTCTGCTGATCGATGACCTAATAACAAGGGCTGACACTAAATTCGAGGCAATCAAGTCAGTTGAGGATGCTGGCCTCAAGGTTGTTGGCACTCTGGTTCTGATTGACCGTGAGCAAGGTGGCCGGCAACAGCTGGAAGAGGCGGGATATCAGCTCTTCGAGATCTACCGGTTATCCGAGCTGCTGATTCTTTACGTCGACCAAGGCCGAATCACTCAAGAAACGGCCGACAAAGTTCTGACCTACCTTCGAGAGAATCGATAGACAGGTCGGTTCACGACATATCGCGGCGCAGGGGATTCTCTCTGCGCCGCTTCTTTGTGGGCTTGATGCACTTTCCTTCGAACATCTTCTTGGTTGGCTAGAGCAGATTAGACAAGGGTTTGAAATACCTCGGAACGAAGAGAAGATTAATTGATTGTGATTTATGTCTCGAGATTCTAGGTTTAGGAGTATAATTTAGACATGACTCAAGCTGAAACCAAGTTAAAAAACCTAGCTGCGATTACAGGTCTCGACACCAAAACGGCCACATTATGTCATGACGGATTATTGCGAATGGCCCGAACGCGAGATCCGTTACATGATGACCAACACATTTACAGAATACTGTCTAATTTGGAAAGATTCCTCGAAAAAAACAAAGATTTGGAAATAAATTTTTCCGTACTACTTTTAGCAATCTGTTGGCACGATAGTTGGAAGGCAACGAGATTCCCTACTAAGCCGTCAACATTAGTAATCGATCAGTACTGGGATGGGTACGGCTCAGCCAGGATATTCAAACAAGTAGCCAATCAAGCTGGTCTGAACCCAAAAATAACAAGAGCCGCTACGTACGCAATTAGAGAACACGGAAGACTAAAGTTTTTGAAAACTAAAATTCTGGAAGCAAAAATTCTCCAAGATATAGATAGTCTCGATGAATGGAGCCTAGACAGATTTGAACCGCTCAAGGAAAAGTATTTGGTCAAAGATCCCAACCCTAGCTTAATTCGCTTGGCCAAATTCTATTTTGATAATTTCATGAAAAAGCAAACAGACAAGAAGTTCTGGTTTGATTGGTCAAAAGCAGAATTCAATGTTCGAAAACAGATTTATGTAAAAGAGGTAGATACACTTCTAGGTAAGTATGGGCATCTACTCAACTAATGCCGTTATTCTAACTGTAAGTTTCAAAGAAATATATGCATCATTTTTACAAAAAAATGACTTGCAGTAACAGAGGTGGGGTAAGTCAAAAATTTGTATTTTTAATCTATATATTTCTTTGAAACTTACAGCTAATAGAGAAACTTGCTGAAGAGGCCGCTAGCCCCATAGAATCAGGTGTTACGGACAACAATGCGACGGCTGGAACAAAGCAGTCAGACGGATCGGTCAGTTACGAGAAGATCCACTCTGACGATAAATAAAGTAAAGAGGCTCGGTTGAAACCGAGCCTCCGGTTGACAGTCAGAGGCTCAATTCCAAGTCAGTGGGATCGACCCCGTGGGCTCGAAAAAACTTCTGAAGAACAGTTTGAGCCTCCTCCAGCTTACGAGGCTCCTTGGTCAGCAGGTGTTCAAAGACCTGGTGGTAGTCGTCACCGAACTTGTCCCAGTCCGGCTGAAACACATCAGTGAACACACTTCGCTCGTGCTCGGAGAAACCAGCGTTCGTCGCTGGGTCAAACTCTGGGTGGTGGTCGAGCAAGCTCTCCACCGCCAGTGTCTGCGCCTTGTAGATTTCGACATCGTTCTTGGCCATGGGTCGCATGATAGAGAACTGGCCACATGCTGTCAATAGAACTGCTATACCTAACGAGAACGCCCCTCCTGTTAGAGGTTCTAACAACAGGTTTGGCGACAATTCTCCTTCAGTGGACCAGGCGGGAATGTCGCTTCGATCGCTGCTCGCTGTGAGCTCGCAGTTGAACCGACTACTTCATCAACCCGCCTGCCTCGCCCTCCAAAGAACGAAGGCGTTGCGGGCGGGCCAACGCCTGTGCTCGTGGCCTTGATGCACTTTCTTTCGAACACCTTCTTGGTTGGCTAGAGCAGATTAGACAGGGATTTGAGAATAAGAGGGAAGAACCGGATGAGTTGTAATTCACAGCTTGACATTTTCAGGTTCAAGGTGTAAAATTTCCCAGTGATAAAAGTTGCACTTTTCGACGTCGGAGGCGTCTTAGTCACCTCAACAACTAACGCTGTCTCCAAAGCCTTGTCCGACCTCGGTCTAACCGAGGCACAAGTGGACGAAGTGTGGGATGACTATATCGACTCACAGCTTGGCTGCGGACTTATTGACGAGTGGCAGTTTTGGCAAGAGGTTTGCTCCAAGTATAAGTTGCGATCAGTAACGGTGGAGGAAAATCTGCTGGGTCGGCCCTATCAGGAGGCGGTTATGCCGAATGAAAGTGTTTTATTCATCGCATGGACGCTGAAAGAACGGGGCCTAACGTTGGCCATCCTCTCCGACACAATCGAGCCGCACGCCCGAGTAATGCGGGCCATGGGTATCTTCGGCGACTTCGACCACATTTTCTTCTCTCACGAGATTGGTTGCCGAAAACCCAACGTAGAAACGTTTCGTTTGGTCGTTGACCGACTCGGTGTTAGTCCAGATGAAGTTGTGTTCATTGATGATCGCTCAGACAACGTTGAGTCAGCTGCTGCACTAGGAATGCGCGGCATTGTCTTTCGTGATGCCGGCCAGCTGACTAAAGAAATCCAAAACGTTCTTAGTTAGCTTAGTCATCGCTCATCCCCCGATTCACGTCGGGGGTTGTTTTATCTCGACATTTTCAGGTTCGAGAGTACAATTAGACCATGCAAGTTGCGGCTGAAGATATTTGTGAGTTTCTAGTTGAAGCTAACCGTCATGGTTACGGCAATATACTCGTTAAAGAAACTGACGAATCTGACGGCTCCCACACGATTACTTATCAAAACGGTGACTGGCTATTTAACGATAACTTCTTTGGTGGCGATCCTTTTGGTGGCCGAGAAGTAATTTCATACCAAGCCAAGCCAGTTTGGATAATGGTTTATTTTGGCTTTGCGACCAAAACATCGTTACAAAAAGAGATTTACACTTTTCTCAAAAAAGCCCTGCTTGCCTTCCCCGAAGATATGCCCTACCGGGGGCCTAAAAAGTTAATAGAAAACGAATGGGAATATCATAATAAGGCTGTTGGTGAATTTGCCAATTTCTCGGGAGAAGAATCCATTTCCCACAAAGGAGTCGTTATTTACAAGGCAAAATATCAGGGTGGGTTAGTTGGAAGTTAGTTCTAACTTCCTCTACGATTCGGAGCAAATAAGCTATGAGTTAGTTTATACAAAATAAATCTTTTCGTAGTTGGGTAATCGCTTTAGATGAACAGGCTTTAAGACGTTTGTCTGACGTTATTCGTCGTGAGCCGATAGGAATAGGTAGCTCTGCGGAATATAGAGTTAAATTTGAGGACAAAACCAGTTTCAGTACTAAGAGTATTGAAGAGGTAGTTACCGACGAAAATCTTCCTGGACGTAGAATTAAAGAGTTAATGCTATACGCAAGTATTCCCGGCAAAGAAATAAAGATCGAATTCGGGAGTACTGTAAAGAAGAAGGACGAGCAACAGTATCGAGACTACATCACAATAACAGTAAAGGGCCCTGACCGTCAGTGGGTATTTGTAACACTATCTATAGTTGAGGATATTATTAAATCGGTTAAAGAGGCACGATTGAGAGGCTGGTATTTTGTACTACCCGCCCTGGTAGCGACGGTTTATATGGGTACAAGGTTCCTACACCTAATCTTAGATAAGTTCGCGTTCTACCACCGCGAATGGAATAGGAGCGGAGATATTGTAACAGTTGGGCCAACGCTAGACATTCTTATAATAATATTGCTCGGAGTTGCTGTTGGGGTTTTCTTGTCCAAATTACTTCCGAATATTGTGTTTTTATTCGGAAAAGAAGTATCCGCTCATGACCATAGGCGCAAATTGCAATCCCAAGTTCTTTGGAGCCTACTAATTGCACTGCTTGTGAGCTTGCTTTCAAATATCATTGCTAAAAATTGGTAGCTCGACATTTCCAGGCTCGGGAAGACCCCTACGAGAATTGAACACTTCCGAACCTGACGTCACAAAATTCTCAGACAATTCTAATTTTGTGTCGCTTTCGCAACACCAAAAATAGCCCATTTTATCAGGCTATCTTTGCAATTCAGAACGATCAAGACGCATTTGGTGGACCGGATGGGAATGTCGCTTCGCTCGCTGCTCGCTGTGAGCTCGCAGTTGAACCGACTACTTCATCAACCCGCCTGCCTCGCCCTCCAAAGAACGAAGGCGTTGCGGGCGGGCCAAAGCCTGTGCCCGTGGCCTTGATGCACTTTCTTTCGAACTCCTACTTGATTGGCTGGATATTTTAGAAAAGACATTTAGAGATTAAAAGAAGGCCCCAACCGCGTGGGTCAGGGCTTCGATGTGAGAGCTTTTGCACCGATGTCATTTCGGTAGTATTTACCCTCAAAGTGGATGAGTTGCGCAGCCTCATAGGCGCGGTCGAGAGCGATATTAAGGGTATCGCCCGTTGCAGTCACGCCGAGAACGCGTCCGCCAGATGTCGTGAGCGCGCCATTGAATGATGTTCCCGCATGGAAAACTTCAACATTGGCAAGCTGCTCTGCCTCGTTGATGCCGGTGATAGGCAAGCCCGTCTTGTACTGGTCAGGATAGCCCCCAGAGGCAAGAACGACGCAAGTGGCAAAACCGGGGTGCCATTCTACCGAAATGTCGATGAGAATTCCATCAACACAAGCTTCCAAGATATCGAGTAAGTCGGTCTTAAGAAGCCTCATGTAACTTTGCGTCTCGGGATCCCCAAACCTGGCATTAAACTCCAGCACCTGAAGACCGTCCGGTGTCATCTTTAGGCCTGGAAAGAGCAAGCCACGGAATGCACACTCTCGCCCAGCAAGCGCTTGTAACACCGGGCGAACAACCTGTTCGTCTACCTCCCGTAGCATTTCCGAATCCACCCAAGGCAGGGGAACAATAGTGCCCATTCCGCCAGTGTTTTTGCCGATGTCCTCGTCACCAATAGGTTTATGGTCTTGCGCCGCGGGCAGCAATACCGATGTCGTGCCGTCGCAAAAGGCGTGTATTGAAAACTCCGGACCTTCCAAAAAATCTTCAATGACCACCTCTTTTCCTGCGTCTTTATGAACGCGCTCCAGCATTGTCTCCACCAAAGCCAATTCTGCCTCGGGAAGACTGTGACAAACGTATACGCCCTTTCCCAGGGCCAGTCCATCAGCTTTGACAACGAGAGGCACTTCGCGATTTCGAACGTGCCGGAGAGCTTCACTGTAATTGCTAAAGACCTCAAAAGGGGCTGTCGGAATACCAACATCTCTCATGAGTTTCTTTGCAAATACCTTGGACGATTCGATGGTTGCCGCTGCCTGTGTTGGACCAAAGATTCTTAAGCCAAGCGCCTGAAAGTGATCAACCACTCCCAGTGCTAGCAGATTATCGGGTCCAACCACTGTCAGTCTAATAGCATTGCGTAAGGCAAACTGAGCGAGCCCTTCTAGGTCGGTAGGATCGATTGCGATATTCTCCGCAATCTGACTCGTGCCGGCGTTTCCAGGTGCCACAAACAGCTTACCGATATGAGTCGATTGGGAAAGACTCCACGCCAAAGCGTGTTCTCGCCCGCCACTACCAATCACTAGAACGTTCGTCATAATTTCACTGAAAGGTTCATTCTCTACAAGAACAGTCTGAGTATAGCTGAAAATAATTAATCGAACACCAAAAAAAACTCGAGAAAATCGGGTATTTTTGCTTTGATGCCACGTTTGGTGGGCTTAGCGAGAGTGCATCCGAAGCCTGCTGACTGGTTTGGACGAAGAAGACCTTTGTTTCGCGGATGCAACGTTTTTTGACAACCTCGACGGTCAAGCTGAAATTAGTAAAGCAGCATGACCAACGAGATGCACGAATTCAGGAGAGCTTACTTCGCCCAGACCGGCCGGATGGCTCGGGAAGCTATGGAAACCAAGGCCCGCAGTGGCATTTACCCGCTCAGACTCCCGATTGGTTACAAGCGCGTCTTCGTCGAGGGCGAGGAACGAGTCGAACTCGACCCGCAGACTGCCCTAATCATTAAGCTTGCCTTTGAGCTGATCATTCGCAAGCGGTCCTCACTGTCAAAGGTGTTGGTCGCTGTCAGAGCCAAGGGACTGAAGGGCCACTCCGGCCAGCCGATCAGCTTGAGCGCCCTCCATCGGCTCCTGACAAACTCGTTTTATTTTGGAGACTACACGTACCACGCGAGAGTGGTCAAAGGAAACCATCGGCCTCTGGTAAGCCGAGATGTCTGGAATCTTGTCAGCAGCGCCCTTCGCGGCAGAATCAGGCGGTAGACGATCCGGCGTCAGCTCCGTAAGCTTTCCGAAGTTCGGCATCGCGAAACAGAATCGTCCTTTCGCAAGTGTAAGTCAGACCACGGTTCTGAAGTGACTCAAAGCCGACATAGATGACTTCGACGCCCCGACGCTTGAGTTTGGTGATGGCGGGCTGGAGATCAGAGTCAGAGCTACAGATCACCGCCGTGGTGATGGCCTGGTCGCCAGCCAAGTCAACCGCATCAACGGCCAGATGAACATCGACGCCCTTCTCTTTGAAGACCAGAATCTTCTTGCCGTGACCGTCGGTGATATAGTTTCCCCTGACTGAACCGGCAATGATCGTCTTGAATCCCTGCTTGTCCAGAAGCGTTTTGAGTTGTCGTTGCTTTTCGATCAGGCGTTCCGACTGCTTGACCGAATCAGGGTGACGGCGAATCTTGGCGGCGTAGAACCATTGCTCGTCAAGTTTCAACTCACCCAAAGCACCGTCGAAGAGCTGGCGATAATTTAAGAGCAATGGGTCAAACTTCCGCCGCTTGCTTTCTTCAGCAAACAGACTGGCCGCGGCTAGCTTCAAGAGGTTTTGTCCATCGATGAAGAGAATCGTCTTGGATATGTTTCGGTGATGTCGTTAATTGCTCGTCTTACTCGAAGGTAACGAAAACCCTGCCGGACCGCAAGGGCTGGGCAGGGCGTTTATCTTTATCTTTGTATCAAAAAGCGACCCCACCTGTCAACACTCATTGTCGGTCTTGATGGGACATATGCTTGGGTCTTGCCGGAAGGGCGACTAATCAAGCCAGTAGCGCTTGTAGAGCTTGGGAGAGGTCAAAATGAAGACGACCATCAGCCGATCGGCCCAATCTGCCGCTTCATCCTCTGTCAACTCTTGGCCAAACTTCTCCAAGCAGAGCTTCTTGAAATCCCTCAATTCTGTCGCTGTCGGCTTTGGAGGTCGGATCATGTCCCAAGATGTATCTCAAACGAACCCTGGCGGAAATAGAATCTAAACCCAGGTTTGGCGTCCAATGCCCTTGTTGGCAGTCTGGACGCCGATCATGGCGCTAACAGAGAAAGTCTTCCCACTGAGTGGACCGGATGGGAATTGAACCCACTACTTCCTCAATGCGAATGAGGCGTTCTACCGATGAACTACCGGCCCAAGATATTTTGCCAGCAGTTCTTTCTCGCTTGGTTGCTCGAAATGTCGTCGTTACACGACTCGCTTCTCACAAGTTACCACTTGTTTGAAGTGAACTACTGGCCCCTACCTGTAATTCTACCTTATATTTTGTTAAAATTAAGCCGTATCGCCGAAGTGGCGGAATGGCAGACGCGCACGACTCAAAATCGTGTGTTCGCAAGAGCGTGTGGGTTCGACTCCCACCTTCGGCACAATGCCCATAAAACCAATTACTTTTGAAGAAAAAGACCTCAAGAAACTTTTCAGACTAGATACGCCAGTAGCCAGGGTTTGGCGACAAACACAGCGAGCCTTGAAGGGTTTAATTTGGTTTATGGCGATTTTCGCCGTCTGCTTCTTGGCTTTGAACGGGCCGGCCTTTTGGCAAAGAACGCGATTTGTAACCCAGGGCGTTTCGTCTCCGCCGATCGCTGTGCCACCAGCGCCGGCGCCAGTGATGCTCGCCTCCGAAATAATAATTAGCAAAATCGGCGTCCAGGCTCCAGTTTTTTACGACACTAAATTCGCTGACATAATTACGCAACTGCGCAACGGGGTGGTCCGCTACGAAGGCACCGCTGACCCCGGTCAAATCGGTAATGTTGTAATTGTCGGCCACTCATCAGATTTTCCCTGGAGTACCGGCTCCTATAAAACGATATTTGCCTTGCTCGATAAGCTGACGCTCGGTGACGAAATTATCTTGCCACACGGCATTAATCGCTATATCTATAAAGTCACTAGCACCAAAGTTGTTCGACCCACTGATTTGAGCGTACTTGATCGCACCAGCACCCCCACGCTAACTCTAATCACTTGTTACCCAGTTGGGACGACTTTAAAACGATTAGTCATTCAAGCCACGCTTTCTGAAGGTCCGATCGGATCGGTTCAGGCAACCGAACCGTATTTGGGTGGCCAAATTGTTCCTACTCGCTAACGACGGGTATCGTTAGATTAATTAGCCTAACCTGGTTATTGTCGGTTACTGCCACCTGCCAGGTTTTTTCAAACAGGGCAATTGGCAATTGGTCGGCTTGCGTAGCCTGGTAAATTAAAAAGTCTTGGGTGCCAGCGGGAATAAACAGACGGAGTTCGTTCCCATCTTGATATAGATAGCTGCCATTAAAGCCGTGGACTTGGAGCGGAGAACGACTAAAACGAGTGATAAATGTACCCCGGTCAGTCAGCTCGCCGTCGGTTAAGCTTAACCCGTTCCCTAACTGGCTGGTTAGCCTGGGTGCCAGACCAACCAACGAATCGGTGATAAGGGGTGGGTCAGCAAGTAGAACGGGGTCGGTGATCAAACCCACTTGACCCTCGGAGAGAAAGAATGTTTGCTTCCATGGGTAAAAACCCACCTTCGTAAGCTCGACAAGATAAGTCCCGGGCAAGAGATTACGTATTCGGTAGGGAATTTGGCCGGTAATTTTCTCGCCATTCAAAAAAAGACCAGCGTCTATTCGATCTGATTCGATGGCAATTAGCACGGTTTTGTCAAACGAACCACTACTGGGGTTAAAGCGTAAGCCATTTGCCCAAACAACGGCATAGGAAGATAGAATCAGAAACGACAGTACTGCCAGCGTCCCAGCGACTACAGATAATAACTGTCGACGTTTTTTTAGCATTGTTAATAATTAGTGTACAACCAATATCAGCAAGTCTAAAGGCTAAACTAAGTATCAAGTTTTAAGTTCCAAGTATTTCTGACTTGATACTTGTTACTTCAGCCTTACATCAGACTTCAGACTTAAGACTTCAGCCTTGTTGCTAGCCTTTAGCCTTCAGACTTTATGGTTCTGTCAACTAATACGGAACAAGACATACAGCTAAGTAGCTATTCGGGTT
>CAYHNZ010000020.1:0-14648 GCA_964358205.1 uncultured Candidatus Saccharibacteria bacterium
AGGTCCAAATGATGGGCAAGCGAAAGCTTGCCATGACAGGCGTTCGCTTGCCGCAATATGCGGCAATGCACGCTCATCTCGAGCCACTTGTTGGCGAGAGACGAGTCTGCGACATCATTAGAAATAGGAGGAAAATGATAAAACAATTACAAAAAAGAGCGTTTACGCTCATCGAACTCTTGGTGGTTATCGCCATCATCGGTATTCTTGCGTCTTTGATCATCGTCTCGCTATCAGGTGCACGATCGAAAGCGACCGACACCCAGCTGAAGAACAATGCGCGAAATCTTGATACTGCCTTAGCGCAGTACTATCAAGATCAGCCAACTGCCGCCTATCCAGTTGCGACTACGCAGATCTATAACACCAGTGCACAAACAACAGCTCCAGGAGCCGGTGTTACGGGTTATGACTTCATCCCAAGTGGCACACTAGCAACTGGTTTGGGCGCATATCTATCGGGCGGAACTAGTTCGGCCGTATTTACGTTCAACAATGTCTCGGCGGGTTATATAACTACAGCTGCTGGTGCGAAGTTTGCGCTTGCAACTGGGCTAAAAAGCCAGTCTGAAGGCGATACGGGGGGTGGAAACGGCATCTACTCAACGACCGCCGCAGGCCTCTTGGATGATGCGACGTACGCCAACCTTCCGGCCGATGTTGCTACTATTGGTACCTGGACAGAATCAACAGCATTCACCGGTTCAGCGTCCAACAACGCATTTGTTGTCTACGGTCCGCAGTAAAAATCTCACTCAAAAGAGAAGAGAAAAGAAAAATCCGCCCATCCGGGCGGGTTTTTCTTACCCCCTAACTTCGAAGGACAGTCCTTCTAGGTTCGGCCTTCTCGGTAAAGGACTGTCCTTTACCAGTAGATTTCAAAACACTATCATCAGCTAATGGGTGTCAGTAAATATAAAGAGTCTGCACTAGGTGCTAGCTATCATTTATATAACCGCGGTAATGGAAAACAGATCATTTTCTTCGGGGACGAAGATCGCCGGCTTTACCTAGGGTTACTGCGAAAATTCGCCATCGAGACGGGATTCTTGGTTATTGCATATTGCCTGATGCCAAATCATGTTCACCTCCTTGTCCGCCAACGAGGTCAAGACGGACCCTCTAAGCTGATATCTCGTTTACACACCAGCTATTCGATGTATTTCAACAAGAAGTTTGGGAAGGTTGGGCATCTGTTTCAGGGGCGGTACAAACAAAAGATTGTAGCCGATGATAATTACCTAGTCTGCCTACTGTCATATATTCATCTTAACCCTGTTAAGGATCAGCTAACTCTTAAGCCGGAGAGTTATGAATGGAGCAGCTATGGCGAATATAGATCGATAATTGTCGGGGGATTCTCGCGACGAATCTGCGATCTGGAAGAGCTCGAGAAGCTAGGAATCAAAGTTGAGCAGGTAGTTAATAAGGTTGATGAATTTGCGACAAAGATTAACTCAAATGATGCTTTTGATAGCCCATAATTTCGCACCCTAACCTGAAGGACAGTCCTTCTCGGTTCGGTCTTCTCGGTAGAGGACTGTCCTGGGAAGTGGTTCTTGGAAGTTTGGTCGATTGTGGTTTTAGGGTATGCTGAATGCATGGTGGGGGTAGCGATTGCGTTTCTTTTTGGGCTAGCTTACGGTTCATTTCTGAACGTCGTCATTCTGCGGTTTGACGACTGGCAGGCGATTGTCAAAACCAGGTCTCACTGTCCGAACTGTAAGACCCTACTATCTTGGTGGGACTTAGTGCCGTTATTGAGTTTTTCTTACCTACTGGGCAAGTGCCGTTACTGCCGAAAACCAATCTCCTGGCAGTATCCGATCGTTGAACTACTGACAGCGGCTCTTATCGCCGCTGGCTACTATTTATTATTTATCACCCAAAGTTTGGCGATGTGGCAGTCGGTGGTCGGGTTAGCGGCTCTAATCTTGGTTATTGGCGCGATGGTGACAATCTTTGTTCACGATCTGACAGAAATGATGGTGCCGGATTTAATGGCTAACATTTTACTAATCGCGGCGATAATTTATGCCCTGGTGGTTCATCAAGACTACATGGGTAGCGTTTACGCCGCGGCGATGGGTTTTGTACCGATAATGCTGTTGGTTTACCCCAGCCGAGGTAAGTGGATGGGAGAGGGAGATGTTAAAATTGCTGGCGCTCTGGCCATATTGGTTGGCTGGCCGTCGGCGGTAGTTTTTATGGTAGCGGCTTTTATGATTGGTGGGGCGTTCGGTTCGATTGCCTTGTTGACGCATAAAGTCAAAATGAAAACAGCCGTGCCGTTTGGCCCATTTCTGATTCTAGCGGCCA
The DNA here is from genome assembly GCA_964358205.1 of uncultured Candidatus Saccharibacteria bacterium. Classification (GTDB taxonomy): domain Bacteria; phylum Patescibacteriota; class UBA1384; order 2-12-FULL-50-11; family 2-12-FULL-50-11; genus JANLIQ01. The sequence continues at coordinate 2,320 of CAYHNZ010000020.1, forward strand.
TCATCGCCCTTTTCTGGGGCGGTAATATCGTCGATTGGTATCTAGGAACGATTGGGTATGGATACTACTAGGAAAATTACGGAATTACGGAATAACTAAATTACTAAATGACAAAAAATCCAAAATTCAGTAATTCAGTAATTCAAAAATTTAGTAATTCTCAATCAGCGTTCACCCTCATTGAGCTTCTTATTGTCATCGCTATTATTTCAATATTGATCGGGGTTTTGATTCCGAGCGTTGACCGGAGCTTATCGAGCAATAAGCTGGCAATTGATGTCGAAGTCTTACGCTCCAAAATAGAAGAAGCACGACTCTTGGCTGGCTCTACTCAAACGAACGATGAACAGCTTGGATCCGAGGTTGCTGGTACGGATCGAGTCGGCTACTATGGCGTTTATATTCCAAAGGGAAAGGCAAACTTTTACGCCATTGTCCGTTTATCCTACCCAGTTACCGAGACCGGTACAGGGTATTGTAGCGGTTTCAATGTTGTTACCGATTCGACCACCGGCAGTGGCCCCTGCTTAGTTGAGCGGGTCGATTTGGCCAAGGGGGTTGAGTTCGGCGATATTAGTATTAACCCACGACACAGAATCATTGCTTTTCGAGTCCCAACTCAACAGGTGACTGAAATCGATTGCCAAACAAATGGCAGTGACTGTCCTACTAAACTACCTCCGGTTTTTCGGCTTATTGAGCCACCACTCTTCGCGGGAACAAACGGTAAATACCTAGAGCTCATCTACAACTCTAAAAAAGCCACAATCAAAATCGAAAGCTACACAGGCAAACTTAAGGTAGAATATAGTAATATAAATAAATAGATGTCAAAGAGGGGATTCTCACTTCTAGAAACGTTAATTGCCACCGGTATTTTAGTTGTCGTTGTTTTAGCTGTTACTTCGCTTTCTAACTCGCTCATCGTCGGGACAATTTCTAACGCCGATAAAACAATCATTAATCGCTGGAACGCCGAGGGAATCGAATTGACCAAAAAAATCCGCGACGATAACTTGCTAAATAAAGACACTATAAAAGACCCCTTAGCTAATTGGTTTACTCCAGCGATTAAAACCAGTAGTTACGGTTGGTATGTATTAGAGGTTGGTGATACCAGCAATACGTGGAAGCTCACTCCCGTTGCTGGATATACTAATAAATTTGGTCGAATTGAGTTGATCGCCGGTTTGATTGGTGAAGAGCTCACTAGCGATCAAACAATCGGACACCGATTTATCTGCGTTGAAGCTGTCCGTGCTCAGGTAGAACGCAAGAACGATAATTTTTATTGCAACACTAACGATAGGCTTGCCCCCATCACCTCTGATGGTGACCGTACAAAATTATCAACCTGTCAGACAGAAGACCTGTATTGCGCAATGACTAAAGAGAGCATTAATCGAAATACTTTAGCGACTGGTAAAATTATTCCACCTGGCAACGCGGTCAAAATTCGCTCGGTCATAATCTGGGAGGATAAGGGAAGTTTTAAATCCAGCAGTTTGGCGACCATGATCACTAATTGGAAGGGATATGAACAGTAAGATGACAAAGCTTTGTCATCAGCAATCAGCAATCAGCAATGTCGCTGGCGCTCGCTCTTCATCTGGAATTCAGAGTCAGCAATCAGCTCAAAAAAATACAAAAGCTGAAAGCCGAAAGCTGAAAGCCGAAAGCTGGCTGGGCCTGGTAAGGCCTGCCTATACTCTCATCGAGATGCTGATATCGGTCACGATTTTCTCCGGGCTGCTAATTATCGTCCTGGGGTCGTTTGCTAGCTCGTCTAGTTCGTCGGCCAAAGTTAATACCCTGCGGGAGAAGAACCAGGCCGCCCGGGCTCTGATCGACCAAATTACTAACGATTTGCGTTACGTTGATACTACTGTCGGGTTTAAAGAAGGAGTGATTAATGTTACGTATGAAGGTTATCGGCTGGAGCAGGATCTCTTAGTGATGGCTCTGCGTTTACCTAACGCTGATCCCAATGTGCCCTTGACTCGCAAGGAATATAGGATCAAATCAATCCCCAACGATAGCCGAGTGCTGACTTTACTGGAAGGGCGTAAGTGTAAGATTGTTGGAGCCTCCCTTTCTTTGGAATGCGCCGAGACATCGGCCGTTACGGATCTTTTATCGAGCGGCTATACCCTCAACCCAAATCAAAATGAATTTCCAACGAAATTTGGTGGACTGACTGTTTTGGCGGCCAGAAATAATAAAGTAAATAACATTTCCCAGCCAATCTCGCCGTATGTATCGATAGATTTGACAGTCAAGCCAGCTGGTTTGAGTGCTCGATGCGATTCCAATCTTGTCGATCCTGGCACCTGCTACACGGTTTCGACTAAAGTTAATATGGGAAGTTCGCGATGAGAACGATTACATTCTCGATTTACTCACCGGGGTTCGTAAAATGAAGCAATTGAAAGGTAGTAGTTTAATTTTAGTTGTGGTGATTATGTCGGCTATGATTACTGTTATTTTTGGCGCAAATCGCTTGGCTCTTGTTCAATATAATCAAGCCAACCGGGACGAAGATAATATATCCGCCCTTTACGCCGCCAAGGCTGGTATTGAGGATGGCTTGCTCCGTTTCCGCTATCAGCGTAATGCCGAAACGGCCGACACCACAGTCGCTCGATACAATTTAACCACTGGCTTTAACGCCGGTGAAGTTACGGAAGGACTCAAATCCTCTTTTGCCCCGACCGACCAGTATTACGACATGAAGCTCAATTTCCGAGTTCAGTCGCTAGGTGATTTTGATTTTAATCCCAAATCTATTCTTACCAAGGATAATTTACTGGAAATATCTGGTTTTGAGGAAGCGACTAAATCATACTATTTGAGAGTAGCGTTTAAATTCTACAATACCGGGACGAATGACATCTGTACAAACGACAAGGCTTTGGTGCAAATACAGAGGGTCGTTGAAGGCGCCGGAACTCCTTTCGAGCAAATAACAGCCAAGTGGTCTGCAGGCGGACTATACGATTCTATTGGATCGAATATTGAAGTCAATCTTATAACTCCATCTAGTCTGGCGACGACATTTCGTCTTAGACCGTATTATTGCGATGTTGCTTACGCCTTGGCGACAACGACATCAGTTAATGGTCGGGGTGTAGACAAGGATGGTAAGGCCATCCCTGGTGACAGCGGCCCTCTTTTTGGAGGTCTAACCACTTACGTCACTTCAACGGGTTACTTCGGCGCCGCCAAGCGCACCTTGATTGGCGAAATCGACCGGGTTTCCGGCCAACTTATAAGCATCTACGACTTCAATATTTACTCCGGCACAGGCAATATCACGCCCTAACAAAGTCTAAAGTAGCAAGTCTAAAGTCTCATTTAAGTCTGAAGTAACGAAGTATTAAGTTCGGAAACTTGGGACTTGCAACTTGTTACTTACTTTGAACGAACCGCCAGCTGGCGGTGAAAAGCGAGCGCTAGCGACAAATTAGACTTCAGCCTTCAGACTTGTCACTTTCGTGCGATTCTTGGTCTAGACATAATTCCAAGTTTTATAGATAGTAAGTCGAATGAGTCTGATCACAGTTCACACCGACGGGGCTTCGCGTGGCAATCCAGGGGCGGCGGCGATTGCTTTTATAATCGAAGGATTGCCCGACGGTAAAATCGAGTTCAAGCAGGCAATCGGCATTTTTTCCAACAATCAAGCCGAGTATCGGGCAATGCTGGCGGCACTAGAAAAGCTGTTAGAGCTAGAAGTTAAGGATTCCGATATCAGTTTTCTGGCCGATTCCGAGCTAATGGTACGGCAAATGAATGGCGATTATCGAGTTAAAGACGCTGGTCTCAAGCCGTTATTTACTCAAGCACTGTCAGACATAAGTCGACTCAAATCAGGCGGTAATGAGATAACCTTCATCGCTATTCGCCGTGAACTAAACAAAGATGCCGACCGACTAGCCAACGAAGCACTGGATGAATAACTCAAAATTCAAAGCTCAAAACTCAAAAGTGCAATTCAAAACTCAAAACTTTTTAGTTCTTAGTTACAGTTTTGACTTTTACCTTTTGAGCTTTAAGTTAACCTTCTGATGTTTAAACGATTCCTATCGCTACCAATCGACTGGATTATGTTGATCGTGCCACTAATCCTGACTGTTACCGGCATTATTACGATTTACACCATCACCTTCGCTCAAGACAAAGCCAGTCTAGCCAGCTCGCAGATTTGGTTTGCGCTCATTGGTTTGGTGGCGATGGTGGTGATAATGTTTTCCGACTACCGCTGGTTCAAATCGGTGGCTGGCTGGCTCTATTTTTTCGGCATTCTTTTACTAGTATTACTGATACCGCCGATAGCCGCCCAAATTCCGTTTGCCCTTAAGGTGTTCGGCTCTTACCGCTGGCTAGATTTAGGATTCTTCCAGCTCCAACCGGGCGAAATCTTTAAGTTAATTGCAGCCCTCTTTAGCGCCAAGATACTCTGTCAGCACATCGGTTTAATTGACTGGAAAAAAACAGCCGTCTTCATCTTATTGGCGGCGGTGCCCACAAGTCTGATCTTACTTCAGCCAGACCTCGGTACCGCCTCGGTTGTATTGACTGTTTTCGTGGCCGCATTCCTAGCGGCGCGACCATCGGGGCGAATTGTACTAACACTTCTGGCGATGATACTAATTGTGACACCGATAGTTTGGATCAATCTCAAGCCTTATCAAAAACAACGAATAGAGACTTTTATCCACCCGTCCTCCTGTGACCCCAAAAAGGAGTGTTACAATATTAACCAATCGATAATTGCCATCGGTTCAGGTGGCTTGACTGGTAGGGGATTTGGCCAGGGATCACAAACAGTTCTGAATTTTCTGCCGGTTGCCCACACCGATTTTATCTATTCTGGTTTTGCTGAAGCAACCGGTTTTATAGGTTCGCTAGCCCTAATATTCCTCTATGTGGTCTTGATCCACCGAGCTTTAACCATCGCCTCCATTTCAACTGATAAATTTGGCCAACTCTTGGCGATCATTATTGCCGTTCGCTTTTTGTTTCAAATCACCGTTCACCTAGGAATGAATATGGGGTTATTACCGGTTACCGGCATTCCACTGCCGTTTATGTCCTACGGCGGCACCTCGCTCATTACCGACTTAATGTCAGTCGGTATGTTGCAAAGTATTTATATCAGACATAGCCGAGGCGTCTTTCACTAAGAGCCTGAAAAAGAGTTGACCCCACCAGGGAAACGAGTTATGATAACTTCTGTTAATATTGATTAAATGGATTCAAAAATAGCGATCATCGAATTAGGCGGTAAACAGCACCTCGTTAAAGAGGGGGTATTGATAGTGGTTAATAAATTAGTTACTCCCCAAGGAGAGTCGTTACCGCTGATCAACATTCTTAACGGTGAAGCGGTCGTTGCTAAGGTTGTTTCCCATCAACTCGGTAAAAAGATTCACGGGCTAAAGTTTAAGGCTAAAACTCGCTATCTCAAGCGTTACGGCCATCGTCAGTCAGAAACCACAGTTGAAGTTGTCTCGATCGGTGGCAAGCCAGCCGCTGTTGCCCCAGCGCCATCAACCAAAAAACCAGTCTCGAAAAAGCCGGAAGCCAAAAAAACCTTGGTCGCTAAAACCAAAGAAGTCATCAATGGTTAAATTTAAGTTGCCGATATTTTCCTTTTTTCACTCGGTAGTCGACGAAGGCAAGAAAGTCGTTTGGCCTGACCGACAGCTGGTTGTTCGACATACCGTTATGGTAATTATTTCAGTTGCATTAGCGACACTAATTTTTGCCTCGATCGATTTAGGCTTACAAAAATTAGTTGTCTTAGCGATTAGTCGCCAATAATTATAGATTGATGATTCTCGATAACTCCCAAGATATAATGCCTGAAGACCAAGATAAAAATATTAAGACCGGGGAATCAACGGCTACTAATCGTCAGGCCGGGACGGCTGGCTGGTACGTTATTCATACCTACGCCGGTTATGAAGACCAGGTAGCAGAGAACATTCTTCAGCGTGCCGCCAACTTAAAACTACTGGATTATATTTTTGAGGTAATTGTGCCAAAAGAAAAGCAAGTCGAGATTAAAAATGGTAAACGCAAAACCATTGAAAAGCGTAGTTACCCAGGGTATGTTTTTGTGCGGATGGTTGTTACCGATGAGTCGTGGTATGTTGTCCGCAATACACCGAGCGTGACCGGTTTCTTAGGCTCCGGTGTCCGACCAACAGCCATTCCCGAATCTGAAGTGGCCCAGATCAAAGCTCGAATGGAACGCGACGAACCAGAGCACACGGTCGATCTAAAGCTCGACGACTTGGTTCGTATTTCTGACGGGCCGTTAAAGGGCTACGAAGGAAAAATTACCGACGTTGACCCGATCAAGGGTAAAATCAAGGTATCGGTGTCGATGTTTGGCCGCGAAACCCCAGTTAATTTAGATTTTTTACAAGTGAAGAAAATATGATGAAAAGTTATCAGTTATCAGTTATCAGTTATCAGTTAGTTTCCAGTTTTTCAGTTATCAAGTTTGAAAACTGCTCCATTGAAAATTTATTGAAAATTGAAAACTGTAAATTGAAAATTAAATCCGGAGGAATTTACTGATGGCTAAAAAAATTAAAACGATTGTTAAGTTACAGGCTCCGGCTGGTAAAGCCACTCCGGCACCGCCAGTTGGTACCGCTCTTGGTCCTCACGGCATCGCCTTGATGGATTTTGTCACCCAGTTCAACGAACTGACTCGTCCGATGGGCGACACAGTCGTGCCGGTGGAAGTAACGATTTATGAAGATCGAACTTTCAGCTTCATCACTAAGACTCCGCCAGCCGCTAATCAGCTCCTAAAGGCGGCCGGTTTAGAGAAGGGCTCGCAGACACCAAAGAAAGAAAAAGTCGGTAAAGTTACCCGCGATCAAATCCGAGCTATCGCCGAAAACAAGATGGACGATCTCAACGCCCGAACGATCGAGCAAGCGATGAAGATTATCGAAGGCACCGCCCGTAGTATGGGCATCGAAGTCGAAAAGTAACAAAAAAGACCGTACTCGGTCAGCGAGCTGCCTAAGCGGCAGCGAGGAAGATACTAGGTGGGGAGTAGGGCTAATTGCTCACCAGCGAACACGCTCAGCATCGATGCTAGGTTGTTAAGACTATCGCCAATCACCTCAGGATCTTCCAAAGAAGTGGTCGCCAATACAATGAGATGGAATTGTTTGTATTTCTCAGCAAGCACCGTCGCGATTGCCAAAAAGGTGTCCTCGTCCCATTCCTTGACCGCCCATAGCCTCTTACTGAAATTTTCCGTGAAGGTAGCGGCGATACTCGTTTTGTGAATGTCAACTCTCAGGCCGAAGTTTCCATTCTCATCTTCATAGATTTCGATATTGTTGCCGATTTTTCTAATGAACATTATTCTATTCTCCGAAACTAACTGCTAAATGCTACCATAAAAAAAGTCAATTGTCAAGACAAAAGGGGCTAAAACAAAATGCCGGATTTGAACGCCCGCACAATCGAGCAAGCGATGAAAATCATCGAAGGCACCGCCCGCTCTATGGGCATTGAAGTCGAAAGGTAGAGAGGCCTCACGGTAAACCGATCGGCCTCATTTGGGACGTCTCTTCCCGCATTGTTGCGTTACCGGAAGTTATTCACCACGGTACGGTTTCCCGATTCGGAAATCCTCTGGCTCACTTTCCTGGTGTACTTCCCAGTACTTTGACCTTATTCAGGTTTTCGCCACCCACGTTTAGATGGGAGCAGTGACCACCTTGCGGTGGGTCGCCAGAAGCTTATCGTAGCTTCCACGTCCTTCGTCGAAGAGAGTACCGAGGGGATTATATCATAATCAGAAAAAGCCCCACCTTGCGGCGGAGCCTTTCCCTTAACCTCCCAAACGCTATCTACCTCCTGAAGAATTATGCGCGACCAATTATATGAGGCCGCGGGCGATGGCAATTTCGAAGTTTTGAAAATTTAACATAAAATGGATGAGATGTCAACACGAAATCGATGGTTTTTTGGGAGTAGCGTCGACGACATATTAGCGGTCTCGATGGTCGAGCCGCTCGGGCCGATTTCCTGGCAGAAACTTTATACAAATTTCAAAAGCTTGAAAGAGGTTTTAGCGGCTAATACCGATCTTCTAATGAGAGCCGGTCTCAACGCCAACCAAGCCGATGCGCTGAAGAACCGGCCAAAATCGATCGACGCCGCCAAGCGTTTGCTAGCAAGTAAAAAAATCGAGATTCTGACAATCGATTCACCGGACTATCCCGCGCTACTGCAAGAGATTAACGATCCGCCCTTGTGGCTCTTTTGCCGCGGCAACCAAAAAGTTTTGGAGAACGTCTGCCTGACTGTCGTCGGTACTCGCAAACCATCCGCCTATGCACTACTAGCGGCGGAGAAACTCCTGCCGGAAGAATTAATCAACCAGCTTAGTCTGGTGTCGGGCTTAGCCTACGGGGTTGACAAAAAAGTTCATCAGCTGGCTTTGAAATACAATGCGCCGACAATCGCTGTTCTAGCCGGCGGACTCGACTCGATCTATCCGGCCGATCACCATCGATTAGCTGAACAAATAATTGAGCAGGGCGGGTTGTTAATCACCGAGTATCCACCGCTATCGCGACCCCGCCCGGCCAAATTCCCAATTCGCAACCGAATTATCGCCGGATTATCAAAAGTCACCATCGTTCTAGAAGCGGCGATTCGTTCTGGTTCGCTGACCACCGCTAAAGCGGCTCTCGATTACAATCGCGAAGTGATGGCGGTGCCAAGCGAAATCACTCGTCGAGGTACCGATGGCACTAATTTTCTCATCAAGCAGGGCGCGACTTTGCTCGACGACCCGCTCCAACTGTTCGAATTATACGGCCTTAAAACCAAGAAGGCAGTAGATAACCTTGACGCACCGGCCCATCAGCTTCTACACTTACTAGCCAAGGAAGCACTGGCTGTCGATCAAATCGCCGTCTTGACCAAGCAGCCGATTCCAGAGATTCTAGGAATACTGACCGAGCTTGAACTGTTAGGACAAGTTTATCAGCCCCAACCCGGGTTCTATGAAGCAAAATCAAATAAATAACTAAATTACGAAATAACTAAATTACTAAATGACAACATTCCAAAATTCAGTAATTCAGTAATTTTATAATTAAGTAATTCCTATGAAGAAACTAGTCATTGTGGAATCGCCCGCTAAAGCCAAAACAATTGGCCAGTATTTGGGTAGCGAGTTTACGGTTAGGGCTTCGTACGGCCATGTTCGGGATTTACCGGTTAAAAAACTCGGCATCGACCCAGCCAAACACTTTGAAGTCGAATATGTGCCGATCGTTAGAGCCAAAAAGGTTTTGACGGAACTGAAAACCCTTTTGAAGACTTCGACTGAATTATATCTTGCGACTGACTTTGACCGCGAAGGTGAGGCAATTGCTTGGCATTTAACCCAGGCCTTGGGCCTGGGTCAGCAACTAGCTACTAGCAAACAGCTATCAGCTAGTACCAAGAAGCCAGGTGCTAGTACCAAGAAGCCAGTAGCTACGGGCAGAATGCCCGTTTACCGCATTACCTTTCACGAAATTACCAAACCGGCCATCGAAAACGCCCTCAAGCACCCGCGAACGATTGACGCCAAGTTGGTTGATGCCCAGCAAGCGAGGCGAATTTTGGATCGCCTGGTCGGCTACAAATTGTCGCCGTTTTTGTGGAAAAAAGTTTACCGCGGTTTATCGGCTGGCCGAGTTCAGTCCGTCGCCGTCCGCTTGATTGTTGAGCGCGAGCGGGAAATTGCCGCCTTCAAATCCGTCGAATCCTGGACACTCGATTCTATCTTGAAAAGTAAAAGCGGCGACTTCGCCGCCTATCTAGCCAAAGAGGGGACGACCGCCAAGCTCGAACTCTCAAACCAAAAAGAGATCGACGCTCTTAAGAAAAAGCTCGAGAAATCCAAGCTCGAAGTTGAAAAAATCGAGTCTGCAGACTCCCAACTCAAACCCCAGGCGCCGTTAATTACCTCCACGCTTCAGCAAGCCGCGGCGCGCGTTTTGCATTTTTCAGCCAAAAAGACCATGAAAATCGCCCAGGATTTATACGAGGGTGTCGATGTCGAGGGCAAAGGCTCGGTCGCCCTCATTACTTATATGCGTACCGATTCTTATCAGATGTCCGAGATCGCTAAAAAACAGGCTGAAGCGCTGATCGCCAAAAATTATGGAGCTCGGTATCTGCCTGATCGACCGAATATGTTTTCCAAGAAAGTTCGCGGCGCCCAGGAAGCGCACGAAGCGATTCGTCCAACTGACTTTGCTATTCGGCCCGATGAAATTAAGGGCGCTTTAACTAAAGACCACCACAACCTTTACAATCTGATTTGGTCGCAGGCCATGGGCTCGCTGATGGCGCCGGCTCAAGTTAAAACAACGACCGCTTCCATTAAATCCGATGCCGGGACACTAATCGGTCGTGGTCGCGAACTAGTTTTCGACGGCTTTATGAAGTTGGTGCCGGATGTTGAGGAAAATTATGTCCAACTGCCGAAACTGGTGGAAAAAGAAGCAGTCACTCTAAAGAAGCTCGATTCCGTCCAGCATTTTACCGAACCACCGGCTCGCTATTCTGAAGCTAGTCTAGTTCGCGAGTTGGAGAAGCGGGGAATTGGCCGTCCGTCCACTTACGCCCCAACGATGTCGACTATTGTCGATCGTGGCTATGTTACTAAACTCGCCAGTCGCTTCACGCCGACCGAAGTGGCGGGAATCGTCATCGATTTATTGGTTGAACACTTTCCCAACATCGTTGATTACAACTTCACCGCCGAAATGGAAGATAAACTCGACGATATCGCCGAGGGTAAGCGCGAGCTTGAGCCGGTCTTAGAAGAATTCTACACCCCGTTTGCCAAACTATTGGCCGAAAAGGAAAAATCGGTTGACAAGAAAGCCATCGTCGAAGAAGCAACCGATAAAAAATGCCCGGACTGTGGCAAGCCGGTGGTACTGAAGCTCGGTCGCTACGGCAAGTTCTACTCTTGCTCTGGTTTTCCGGACTGCAAACACACCGCGCCGTATTTAGACGACAAATTTACCAAAGACGAAGAGAAAGAGATTGCCGAAGAAGTCAAGGAAAATTGTGCCAAGTGCGGCGGTAAGATGGCGATCAAACAGGGTCGTTTCGGGACTTTTCTGGCCTGCACCAATTATCCGAAGTGTAAGTTTACCAAAGCCATTGTCATCGGCTCAAGTGTTCCTTGTCCGAACTGCGGTAAAGAACTGATCCGTCGCAACACCCGCCGCGGCAAAGTTTTTTGGGGCTGCTCCGGCTATCCAGACTGCAAAACCGCCTATTGGGACGAGCCGTTAGCCGAGAAATGCCCGAAGTGCAGTAACCTGATGGTCAACAAAAAATCCGGCCCCGCCTGCAGCCAATGCGATTATAAGAAGGAAACTCAAAACTCAGAAGTCAAAACTCAAAAGTGAAACTAGTAACTCAAAAGTTTGTAGTTTTCAGTTGCAGTTTTAACTTTTAAGCTCTAAGTTTTAACTTAATATGCGTAATATTTTGCCCCGCTCGGTCGAGCAAATGTCGAGCTTACTCTCAACCTTGCCAAGCATCGGCCCGAAAACCGCTAATCGTTTAACTTTCTTTCTGCTTGGCCGGCAAGAGGGGGAGTTGGAGGAATTCGGTCAGGCCTTCATTAATCTTAGAAAGAATCTCGTGACTTGTTCAAACTGTTTTCTAATTGCCGAAACCGATCCTTGCGTCATTTGCCAAGATAAGCAGCGAGTGCAGGACAAATTGGTCGTGGTGGAGGAGCCGCTCGATGTCTTGGCACTAGAAAAAGCCCATTTTGACGGCTTGTATCATGTTCTCGGCGGACAAATTTCGCCGATTAATAATGTTTCGCCGGACGATTTGAAGATCAAAGAACTCTTGTCGCGCCTGGAAGCCGGCCAGTTCAAAGAAGTCATTTTAGCGACCGATCCATCGCTTGAAGGTGAAGCAACAGCACTTTATATCGACGATCAGGTCAATCGAATTCAAAAAGAGGGCAAGCTCAAAGGTATTAAAATCACTCGCATCGCCCGCGGTTTACCGGTCGGGGGAGACTTGGAATACGCCGACGAGCTAACGCTGGCCCGAGCCCTCGAAGGTAGAAGTACCTACTCGGCCCGAGATTAACAAGATTCATTCAGAAAAGTTATGTATTGCGACTGCGTCGCGGCTTTTCTGTGAGAGTGAGGGGCCTAGTTGCGAGGCGGCCCCTACAACACTAATGAAGCCGGGGTTTCGGCGTCTTAACAGACAGGCCTCAACCCGCTCGACCGGTTCGAACTAAA
>CAYHNZ010000021.1:0-14530 GCA_964358205.1 uncultured Candidatus Saccharibacteria bacterium
TCCACTGAGCTACGGGCGCATTTAACGAACACCAACAAGAATTTTACCTAATTTTACTCTAAAAATCCATAAAAAACGGGTGGTACAGCGTTGTACCACCCTGGGTTGAATCCCCCTAAAGAACTCTATCCAACCGCCAGATTTCCGGCCTATTCCCATCAACGGCGAAGGTTAAATTCATACCTTCACGAATGATCATATCCTTTATTCGCCTGTAGAAAGGGTCGCTCCCCGACACGGTTGAAATTTCTTTAACTCCCAATCGCGACCAAAGGTCTTGATCATTGAGCCTCACCATGACCTCCTGACCGCTTGTCGAATCTTGTAGGTCGCAGATGATCCAAAGTAGTCTCCCCAGACTTGACGTTAGCAGCCAGAATTTGCCCGGCTGCAGAGGGTTACTGTTGCAAGATCGTTCTTGGACGATCCACCGGCTAAATGTGATCCAATCATCCTTCTGGCGTCGAAGATCCAGTCGAATGCCCTCTAAACCCCGGAGGCTTCCTACCTTCTCCAGGTCCCTGGAGAGTATTACTACCCGCTGTTCTGCATACGCCCTAAACTGGTCGATAATTTGCTCCCGCGTTAAAACGGGTCGCTCAAGTGCTTGACTTACCATCCTGGTTTCCTTGAAATGTTCACCGCTTATAATGACACTACAAACGGGAATAAACTGTATAACTTTTTACCCAATAAGGCAAGACTACCGTCTAACCGTTTTGGGGACGATTTTTGGGTGGTCGTTGAGAAGCTCTCGGAGCTGATCTTTGGTCGGTAGTCCGGTTTGAGGCCCAATCTTGGTAACGACCCCAGCGGCATTGGCCATCCCCCAGCGCATCGCCTCGTCAATCGTTTCGCCGTGCAGTAGAGCGGCGGTGAAGCCGGCACCGTACGCATCACCGCAGCCAGTCCTCTGAACAGCATCGGACGGTATGATATCCAAAAACAGCAGTTCATCACCATCGAAGCAATAAGCACCGTTTGGGCCATCAGTAATGTTGACTATTTTAATGCCGTAATCGTAAAGGGCTTCGGCAAGCGTCGCCATTGAAGCCGAAGTGGGTAGTTCAGTCAGATGCATCGCCTCTTCTTTATTGACAAAGAGAGCTTCAGTTACCGCAAAATACTTCTTCAAAGCCGACACGCCGTCTTTGAGCTGAAACGAGCCTGGATTAAAGCTCAACTTGGCGCCAGTTTTTTTGACAAAAGCCAAGACTTTCTCGTAAGCTCGCGGATAATCTTTGCCCATACTGGTTAAGTAAATCCAATCAACTGGCTCAAGGGTCGGCAAGTGGTACTCGCGCGGTTCGTGATAGACTAACAAACTTCGTTCACCCTGAAAAACAATCGCCGTGGAGTAGCTCGTCATCCCCTTAAATTTTTCAATATAACGCTGATCAATCCCTTCCTTTTCCAGGGCATCGAGAATCTTACGGCCGTTGTCGTCATCGCCGACGACGCTATATAGCTGACTCTCTAACCCCAGTCGGGCAAATGAAACGGCTGTGTTGGCGGCGTTACCCCCAACAGCAAAAACTAACTTATCGGCTAAAATCTTGTCGGCGTAATGAATGCAGAGCATGCAGTTGGCTTGATGCAGTTGACAGCGCACCTCCGCATCCTTCAAAAAGACAAAACAATCCAGAGTTGCTTCCCCAATTGACAATATTTTCTTCATTCAATACTTCCCCTATAGTCGCTAGTAAGCGACTTCCACGAAGGGATTTCATCCCGCCGTGTATAGTCGCTAGTAAGCGACTTCCCGAGCGTATCCCGCTTGGTATTTAGAGCGAGTGGCTTTTTCACCCCTTCATCGTAACAAAAAAATGGGGCGACAACGCTTACGCGTCGTCGCCCCGGAATCAGTCAATGTGACAGTCACATTTCTAGTCATTCAGCCGAACCGACCGATTAACTAGCCCTCATACTTCTTTTCCCTCAAATTCCCTCAAAAAATCTGAAGTATTTTTGCTGTCACCGATAGTCCGTTTTGTGACTTATAGGTCACTTCCGAGCCTTTGTATTGCCCTATGATAGCATCCCCTAAACAACTACCCTTTGGAGATCCACCACAATCACCACCGCAAGAGACCGAAACAAACATCAGCTCAATAGAACCGATATTTAGCGAGAAGCCACCCACCGGTCCTCCTTGAGCCGACAGAAGCATCACCAGCGATATTTCGCCCTCGACATCGACCTCAACGATTGAACCCAAGGCTACTGTCCTCGAACGAGTCGTTGAATAACCGATATCCTCGAGAGTATTCAATAGACTGCTAAGCAGATTTCGTTCTCTTGTTAAGATCTCCATCGACCTCACCGCCGCTGAGTCAGCATATTCTCGTTCAATAAGATCGCTTTCGCTGTCAATCCCTGTTCGTTGGATTATTGCCCCCTCCAAGTTTTTCTCGACTTCTTGTCTTTTATTAAACACATGCGAAGTCAGTTTTCTACGCAGGGAACGAACGCCTCTAACCGTTAACGGTCTCGGCCGTGTCGGTTGTTGTAAAGATACGTTTACCATTTCCATAATATTCTTCCGTGAACACCCGTTTCGCACCCGGGGTGACGCTATAATGCCAAAATAACCACTCCTTGTCCAGACATAATCGCTATTTTTTGCTAAACTTAGTCAGTCCATTTGGTGCCTGTAGCATAGCGGTCTAATGCGCTTGGTTGTGGTCCAAGATATCGGAGGTTCAAATCCTCTCAGGCACCCTCTTCCAGGGTGGTAGCATATACTTTCATAAATGACGGGTTAGAGCGTATGTATGCTAATATTCAAATATGAAGCCCAAAACTCATTCTAACTTCGTCCGGTCGATCTATTTCTGGATCGGGATCGCCGCGACATTAGCCTATCGAATCGTTATCGTCCTTAATCACATTAGCCCAACCTGGGTGCTGGCTTCCTGGTATATTGGCACGGTTGGCTTCATCATTTACTTCGCCCATCGCTACCAAATATCGGAATTGCGGGCGAATTTAATCAAGAGAAATTCGCTTTCGGAAAAAATAAATCGCGATGAACAATTATCCGCCGAAGACAAAGAAGCGATTGATTATATATTCAAGACCCTCCAGTCGTCGCGCGAAAAATGGAATTATATTTTTATTTTCGTCTCGTCAGTTTTAGCGCTGATGGCTGGTATTTACCTAGATTTTATCGCTAAGTAACTACTTGCTTCTTGGCATTGGCGCACTGCGTCCATCACGTAACTCACGACTAAGGCTGAGTATTATTCCAGCTTGGATTGTGTATGATTACTAAATCAATCACCCCGCGGCCAAGCCGTCGGAGTATGATCAAATGAATGATTGTTTGATTTATATGTTTCACTTTGAAAAAGCGATCCGTCAGCCGACGGAGACATCCCCGTGGCAAGCCAACGGGGTATTCACAAGAAATCAAATAACAAAGGAGGCATTATCATGATGGATGTAAATAATTTTCAAGGAATGATGGGTGGAGCAACTTGGGGAGTCGCCTCGTTCATGTGGCTAACTTACTTGCTGTTTATCGCCCTGCTAGTTCTTGGGATAGCTGCACTGTGGAAATATATTTCTAAGGGTTAGATCGTACTTTCCTTGACATGCAAATACTTTGAGCTCATTTTTAAGTAAATGTGGCTGATCGCTTTAAGAAATTTATTTGGTGAAAAAGGACGACTGATTATCACCATTGGTGGCGTGAGCTTTGCGGTTATGCTGATTTTAGTCTTGCTCGGTTTGTATGTGGGCTGGGAGCGTCAGATGACCAAATTTCTCGGCAACATTTCCGCCGATATTTGGGTTGGTCAAGCCGGAAGCGGGGATATCAGTCACCGAGTTTCGGTTCTACCGGAAAGTCTCTATACAGAGCTCGGAGAAAAGAGTTATGTCAAGCAGGTTTCGAAATTTATCGGACGCCAAGTTGGGGTCGAAATCGACGGGGTAGAAAAACCGCTTTACATCATCGGCTTGGATGAGGCTAAATTCGTGACTCCATACAAACTTTCGCAAGGCACAAGTCAGCCCCAAAGAGGCGAGATTATTGTCGATGAAGTTTTTATTAATAAACATAAATTGGCGCTCGGCGATTCTATTACCGTTGCCAGCAAACCACTAAAAATTGTCGGTATCGCCACCGGCGGAAATATTATGGTGTCTTCTTACACCATGGTCAGCGAGGAAGATGCTCGCGCCGTACTGGGTCTAACAGATTCCGTCAACTACTTCTTGATCCGCTCAGACAATCCAAGTTATGCCATAACAAAGCTCGAAAAAGATTTCCCGAACCTAAAAATAATGCCTCGACAAGAGTTTCTCGATAACAACGCCGCCATCGTCAAAGACAACTTTCTACCAATTATTGGCATACTGACTCTTATCGCTTTTGCCGTCGGTATTGCCGTCATCGGCCTCACGATTTTTACCGCCGTTATCGAGAAATCCCGTGAGTACGGTGTCTTGAAAGCGATCGGTTATGGTAACGGTCAACTTTTTGGCATCGCCCTAATTCAGGCTCTAATTGCCGGTGTGCTGGGTTTTGCCTTGGGGTACGCCCTAACGCCACTAGTAGCAAGATTGGCAAAAATTTTTGAGTCAAGCTTCATTTACGAGCTCGGGTCGAGAGAAATCCTTGCAGTATTTATCGCGACAATTCTCATGAGTATTATTGCCTCATTTTTACCGCTACGACGGCTACTAAAAATAGATCCGGCTAAAGTTTTTAAAGCCTAATCATGGCAATACTCGAAGCTAAAAATATTTCTAAATCGTTCAACAAAGGTACCCACACCGAAGTTGACGCCGTGACCGATGTTTCGTTGTCAGTCGAAGCGGGCGACGTTGTCCTAATAATGGGACCTTCGGGTTCGGGCAAGACAACGTTTCTGACTATGCTCGGCGGCCTTCTTCGTCCTAGCTCAGGCGAAGTCCTTCTTGACGGCCAATCGATCGGCTTGCTCTCTGCGAATAATTTAACAAAATTACGACGACAGCACTTGGGCTTTATTTTTCAGTCGTTCAACCTACTCGAAAATCTCTGCGCTTGGGAAAATGTCTATGTCGGTGGTTTAGGAATGTCTAATCGCAAACAGAAGGCAATCGAACTATTGAAACGGTTGGGACTGGAAGGTCGGATGCATCAAAAGCCACGTGAAATGAGCGGTGGCGAGCGCCAGCGAGTGGCAATTGCTCGAGCACTGATTAATAATCCGCCGATAATTTTGGCTGACGAACCCACCGCTAACCTAGACTCAAAGAATGGGCTTGAAGTGACGAAACTGCTTTGTGAGATTGCTTGCCAAGAACAGAAAGCTGTTGTGATAGTGAGTCACGACCAGCGGTTAGTCCAGGTTGCTAAAAGAGTCATTACGATTGAAGACGGGCGTCTGGTTAACGAAGTTACTGGTGAACATAACAAATACTGCGCTCACCATACATCACAAGATAAACACTAATATCTAAGTTATTCTTGACAGTCCCCCCGGTGGGGATATACTGAAGTCGGATTAATGACATTAACTTTGTTTATTTTTTCTCTAACCAGCGCTTTCTTGAGTGGCATACTGGCGTTGTTTGCCCCGTGTTGTATTACATTTTTATTGCCATCGTATTTTGCTTCGGTGTTCCAGCGCCGAAAAAATATTATCATCATGACCGTCATCTTCTTCTTGGGGCTGGCGACTATTCTTCTACCAATTAGCTTAGGGGTTGCTTGGCTTTCTAGTTTCTTTACCGGTTACCACGCCACGATATTTATTATTGGCGGGAGTCTGCTCATTCTTTACGGTGTCATGGCATTCTTTGGCAAAACCGTGATGGTTCCTCTGCACTTTTCGCCAGATTTGAGCAAGTCAAGAGGAGCATTCGGTACCTACTTGTTGGGCATATTCTCCGGCATTGCCAGCTCTTGTTGTGCCCCAGTTTTGGCCGGAATGTTAACCCTAACAGCGCTAAGCGCCTCTCTGCCGATCGCACTTCTTATCGGCCTCACCTACGTACTCGGTATGACTCTGCCGCTCTTTATTCTGTCGCTAATCTGGGATGGAAAAAGAATTGGTCAATCAAAATTGTTTAAGGGCGTACCGGTCACCGTCAAGCTTGGCTCTTGGAGGCATGTCGTCCATTCGACGCATCTATTAGTCAGCGCGATTTTTATTGCCGTTGGGGCACTCGTCCTATACACCTCGATCAACGGCGAGGCGGCTATAGCCGCGCCATGGCAAACCCGCATAAGCGCGATTATGCAAGGATCTATCCGAGGATTTGCCGATCAAGCTTCGCGCCATCCCTACATCAGTACTCTTGTTTATGTCGTGTTAATTCTCGGTTGGCTTTGGCTGATTCGTAAAGCAACAACTAACCCAAAGGAGGAAGATGAGTCAATCAAATAGTGGCAGCGATATGAAATTCATCGGGATTGTGGTTGTGGTGGCGCTAGTAGTTATTGTTTCGCTCGTACTGTTTTCTAGAGGAGACTCATCGGCTACGCCAACAACTGGAACGGATACGATAAAAATCGGAGACACTGCCCCTGCGTTCAAGCTCTCCTCGACCACTGACAGTAAAATATCTTTGGCCGATTACGACGGTAAAGCGGTGCTCCTCTACTTTAATGAAGGCGTAGGTTGCCAATCCTGTTGGCAACAAATCATCAGCCTTGAAGGTGATTCTGCCCTAACCTCGCTTGATATTCCTATGGTAGTTATCGCGCCGAACAGCATTTCAGACTGGTACTCGATTCTCCGCAGTAGCTCTATCAAGTCACCAATTCTAGCCGATGAGGATAATTCTGTATCAAAATCTTATGGCATGTTGAGCATGAAATCGTCGATGCACGCCGGCGTTAGTCCTGGCCACACTTTCGTTCTACTTGATAATGATCATAAAGTTCTTTGGTTCGGCGATTACCCCGGTATGAATATGACCGCTTCGGAAATCATTGGCGTGATTAAGGATAGACTTGGTAAGTGATGGAACGGCGCCGCGTGCTAATATTATCCAGCGGAATAATTCTCGGAATATTGGTGTCTATTCTTGTTTCGACGGTCTACTTTAGTAGCACGCACCCCGGTGGGAACATCCGTCAACTCATGCGAATGATGACCGGTGAGCTTGATCAGGGTAGCTGTAACAAAATCACCTGTTCGGTGAAGTAACGGTTTTTTCGGTCCGATTAGCTTTGAGCTAGGTGGTAAAGATGGGAGAGCTCGGTAATGGCTTTAGCGTCCTCTCCACCGACGAATTGTTCTTTGACGCACGTCGCGAGATGCCGCTTTAGAAGCTCCTTGTTTAGACTTTGTAAAGATTTTTGTATGGCCAAGCTCTGAGTCATCAAGTCGATGCAATAGCTGTCTTCCGCCACCATCTTCTGAAGATGAAGAATGTGGCCCTTAATAATTTTTATTCGATGCGCGATTCGCTCTTCCTCTGACATGGTATTAGTTATAATCCCCCCTTGGAGGAGTGTCAAGACAGAAAACCGAATATCCTTGACATAAACGATGGTTCGAGGTTAGTATTTGCAGATGGACGCAAGTAAGCGCCTCAATAATATTGATATCCGAATGGCTGACGATCAAGCAGTTCGTCTTTGTGCTCGTCGGCACGGGACAATCGGCGATCTGACAGCGATGCGAATTTGCTATCTATTTCGCAATTACCCCGAGTTATCAGTCACCGATATCGCCAAACTGGTATCGGTCTCGGTTTCCGCCGCTTCACGTCAGCTGAAAAAATTAAAGGAAGTCGAGATTCTCCAGTCGTCAAAACATGCCCAAACAGTCTACTACTCGATGCCTAAAAACAACTTCACCGACAATTTGATCGGCGAACTGGGGAGGGATAGCTAGATGCCAAATTTGTGGGCAATTTTTCTGACAGGAATAACCACCGGCGGATTAAGCTGCCTGGCGGTTCAAGGCGGATTGTTGGCAAATGTTATTGGCACTCAAGCGGAAGAGGAGCTCAAGCCCAACCTGCCCGAGGAGGAAGTCGATTTTTCGCAAATGAGCAAGAACAATATCCTCAATTACTACGAGCATCACGCTAGAGTCAAACTACCAAAAACTTTTCGTGGCGACATTACCCTAACAATCATTCTTTTCTTGGCCGCTAAAATCGCCGCCTACACACTATTGGGATTTGGTCTCGGCTATCTTGGCACGATGATCCAGCTGACGCCCTTTGCTCGAGGCATCTTGATGCTGGCAATCGCTACTTTCATGCTTGGGACGGCCTTGCGCATGCTAAATGTCCACCCGATATTTAACATCTTTCAAATCCAGCCGCCGAAGTTCGTTCGTAAATTCGTCAGTCGATTTAGCAAGAATAAAAAAGAGGATTTTGCTAGCCCAATATTTTTGGGGGCGTTAACAGTTCTCATTCCTTGCGGCATAACTCAAGCAATGATGGCTTTAGCCATTGGCACCGGCAGTCCGGCCGCCGGAGCACTGATACTCTTCGCTTTTACCCTCGGTGCTAGCCCGGTTTTCTTTCTACTTGCCTACTTCACCACTCGCTTAGGTGAGAATCTAAATACTTACTTTGTCAAAATCGTGGCGGTCTTAATTCTTATCTTCGCTCTAGTCTCGCTCGAAAGTGGTTTAAATTTGGTCGGCTCACCCGTTTCGTATAACGCTTACAAGCAATGGCGAGATCAACCCGAACAGTTAGCGAATAGCCAGCCGGCTGCTACGACAACCACGCCGAGCGCTACTACGCCAACGGCACCACCGAAGCAGCCAGAAAAGCCAAAACCGCCCACGGAACAAACCCTAACAATCAACATTACTGACGACGGCTACCAGCCGAATTATCAAACCGCCGTCGCCGACGTACCAACCAAGCTAAAGCTCGTTTCTAAAGACGCCTATAGCTGCGCGACGTCGTTTGTCATCTCGTCTCTGGGAATCCAAAGAATCCTGGAACCAAACGACACCCAAACCATCACTCTCCCACCACGACCAGCCGGCCGCCTGCGCTATAGCTGTTCGATGGGAATGTATACAGGACAAATAATATTTCAATGAAGGAGGATAAATGAAAAGAATATTTTCCGTTCCAGATATTCACTGCGGTAGCTGCGTCATGCTACTCGAAACCCTAGAGGAGGATTACGATGGCATTAGTAATGTTAAGGTAGACCTCATCAAAAAGGAGGCAACAATAGATTTCGACGAAAGTACCATAAGTCCCGAAGCAATCATTAAGGCCATCAAGAAAACGACTAACTATGAGGCGGTACTAAATGCGGCTTGACCAGTGGCTTGTACTCGGTGGAGGCATAGCACTCATCGCTCTGACTTATTGGTTCTTTCTAAGCAAGGCCGACCGGAGTAAAAACGAGGAGCATCGTCATTAATGGCCAATATAATCAACGCTACAATCACCATTGAAGGGATGCACTGCGCCAGCTGCGTTGCTGTGATCGAGCGCTCGCTCAAAAAAGTTCCCGGGGTTCACGAAGCCAATGTAAATCTAGCGACGAGCCGAGCGACGGTTGCCTACGACCCTACCCAAGCCACCCTAAGCGATCTTGAAAAAGCAATTAACAATACCGGCTATAAGGCCGTCAAACCAGAGGATGTCCACCACGACCACCAGGAAATGATGAGGGAGAAAGAGATTAAAATCTTGCGACCGAAGATCATTGCCGGTGCTGTCGTTGGCCTTATTGTCCTCTGGGGTAGCTTCCCCGGCTTGGTCGAAACCGCACCAGACGTTATTAAAAACCCATTTTTTCAGCTAGTGCTCGCCACCCCAATTCAGTTTTGGGCAGCCTGGCAGTTTTATCAAAGCACTTGGAAGTCCTTAATCCATCGTAGCGCCAATATGGACACCTTGATTGCTCTTGGCACATTGGTTGCCTATCTATACTCGGCCTTCATAACCTTATTCCCCGAATCTCTATCGGTCGTTGGGGTGGAGACAATGCCGTATTTTGATGTTGCTGTTATCGTTATTACGCTGATTCTTTTGGGCCGATATTTGGAGGCAATCGCCAAGCGACGCACCGGCCAAGCGATTAAAAAGCTGGTTAATCTTCAGCCAAAAACCGCGCGGGTTATTCGCGATGGTAAAGAGCTAGACCTACCGATCGACCAAGTCGTTCACGGCGACAAGATCTTGGTGCGTCCCGGAGAAAAAGTTCCCGTTGACGGCAAAATCATCGATGGTTCGTCGAGTATTGACGAGTCGATGGTCACTGGCGAATCTATACCGGCCAGTAAAAAAGTCGGTGATCAGGTGATCGGCGCAACCATTAACAAATCGGGCAGTTTTACCTTTGTCGCCGAAAAAGTCGGCTCGGAAACGATGCTCTCCCAAATCATCAAGCTCGTCGAAGACGCCCAGGGCTCCAAAGCCCCGATCCAGCGCTTAGCCGACGCAGTTTCGTCCTATTTCGTCCCGATCGTCATCATGATTGCCATTGCAACATTTGTTGTTTGGTATTTATTTGGACCGTCGCCCGTGCTCACCTACGCCCTAATTAATATGGTTACAGTGCTTATTGTCGCCTGCCCGTGCGCTATGGGCTTAGCGACGCCAACGGCCATTATGGTCGGGACTGGCCGCGGCGCGGAGAAAGGAATCTTGATTAAAAACGCCGAATCTCTAGAAACCGCTCACAAAGTCAATGCGATTGTTTTTGACAAAACCGGCACCCTGACAAACGGCGAACCGGTCTTAACCGACGTGGTCGCCTGGCAAGGTAGCGAAGAAGATCTATTACAAATAACGGCTTCGGTCGAAGGTTTGTCAGAACACGCCCTGGCAACGGCAATCGTTAATGGCGCTAAAGTGAAAGACTTAAAGCTTGAAAAAGCAACAGATTTTGAAGCCGTCTCCGGACACGGCGTACGAGCGAAAGTCGGCTCGAAGATAATCGTCATTGGAAACCGAAAGATGTTTGGTCAAGAAAAAATCGCGTTGTCGGCCGAACACGAAGTCGAGCTCGAGCGGTTAGAAGCCGGCGGTAAAACGGCGATGCTCGTTGGTATCGACGGCAAGTCGGCGGGAATTGTCGCTGTTGCCGATACTATCCGTCCAACCTCAATGGAGGCGGTTAAAGAATTGCGAGTCCTCGGCGTTCAAGTTTATATGATTACCGGCGATAATCGCCGCGTCGCCGAAGCGATTGCTCGCGAAGCCGGTGTTGAGCCGGGTAATGTTTTGGCCGAAGTTTTGCCTCAAGACAAAGAAAGCGAGATTCGAAAACTCCAGGCCAAGGGCTTACACGTCGCCATGGTTGGTGACGGCATCAACGACGCTCCGGCCTTGGCGGCGGCTGATAACGGCATTGCGATGGGTAGCGGTACAGACGTGGCGATCGAAGCGGCCGATATTACGCTAATCAATAAGGACTTGCGCAGCGTCGCTACGGCGATCCGCTTGAGTCGCAAAACGATGGGAACGATCAAAATGAATCTGGTCTGGGCCTTTGGCTACAACATCTTGCTTATTCCGGTCGCCGCCGGCGTGCTCTACCCGCTTTGGGGGATACTCCTCAACCCAATCTTCGCATCAGCAGCCATGGCCGCCAGTTCAATTTCAGTCGTCCTGAACTCACTTCTTCTCAAACGAAGCAAGATATAAGGGCTTACTTTTTCGACTTCGCACGCAGCGAGGAGTTGAGAATCTTTTTACGCAGGCGGAGTGATTTTGGCGTGGCCTCCAAAAGCTCGTCGTCTTCCAAAAAGTCGATTGATTGTTCCAAGCTGAACATAATCGGTGGGGTCAGGGTGATGGCGTCGTCGGTGCCAGCGGCTCGAACATTGGTCTGTTTCTTTTCTTTAGTAACATTAACCTCTAGATCGTTATCACGAGCGTGAAGGCCAACGATCATCCCTTCGTAAACTGCTGTTTGAGGATTGATAAAGGTATTGCCTCGTTGCTGGGCGTTGTTTAGGCCGTACGATACCGCCTTGCCGCCCTCGGAAGCGATCAAAACCCCATTGCGCATTTTAGGAATGTCACCACTAACTGGTTCAAAGCGCAAATAAAGCGAGTTCATAGTCGCCGTGCCGCGCGATATCGTTAGTAAAAGATTGCGCAATCCGAGTAAACCCCGAGTGGGTATTTCAAACATTAGCCGGGTTGTGCCGTCATTGTTTTCGCTTTGCGACAACATAATGCCTTTGCGTTTACCAATTTCGCCAGTAACTGGGCTGGCGTAGTCGCTCTTGACATCAACCGTCAATTCTTCGACCGGTTCTTGCAAGACCCCATCGATCATTTTAGTCACCACCTGGGGCTTGCTAATTTGCATCTCAAAACCTTCCCGACGCAACGATTCGACAAAAACCGACAGGTGGAGTTCACCCCGACCCCAAAGAATATACTCATTATTTTCGCCCGGTGACATTTTTAGCGAGACGTTGACCTCGAGTTCTTTAATAATCCGCTCGTAAATTTTTTGGCTGGTCAGTTGCGTCCCGTCTTGACCAACAAAGGGCGAAGTATTAGCTGAAATAGCCATTTTTAAAGTTGGCTCGGCAATCTGGAGCGTCGGCAGAGCTTCGGGAGAAACGGCATCAGCCACGGTGTCGCCGATCCGGCAATTCTTTAACCCTGTAATGGCGACAATATCGCCCGATTGAGCCACCTCGACCTGTAAGCGTTTAAGGCCATGAGTATTGTAAACTCGGTCAATTTTGGCGGTGTCTCGCCACTCGTCAGGCGTACCGATGGTGACAGCCAGACCAGGCTTGGCGATACCGCGAGTAATTTTGCCGATAGCGTATTTCCCTTGGAAATTATCCCAATCCAGCGCCGTCACTAGCATCTGGAACGGCTGGTCGTGAGCGACTACGGGCGCGGGAATATGCTCTAAAATAGCATCAAAAATTGGCGTCAAGTCGGTGTCGGTACTTAATTGTTCGGCTGTCGGTGCCGAGTCCCAGGCTTTGCCATCACGACCGATGGCGTAGTAAACCGGAAACTCTAATTGAGCGGCGTCGGTCGCTAAATCCAAAAAGAGATCGGCGGTATCGCGCAAAACCTTGTCAATTTGGGCGTCAAATTTATCAATTTTATTAATAACGACAATCGGCCGTAAGCCCAATTCGAGCGCTTTTTTCAAGACAAATTTTGTTTGAGGCATCGGCCCTTCTTTGGCGTCGATAATTAATAGCGCCCCGTCGGTCATCTGGAGTGTTCGCTCGACTTCGCCGCCAAAATCAGCGTGTCCTGGGGTGTCGACAATATTAATTTTGACACCTTTATAAATAACGGCGGTGTTTTTGGCCAAAATCGTGATACCTCGCTCACGCTCCTGATCGTTGGAATCCATAATGAGAGTTTGGCTCATCGCCGCTTCGTTATCGCGGAAGGTGTGCGATTGCTTTAAAAGACCATCTACAAGAGTGGTCTTGCCGTGGTCAACATGGGCGATCACTGCGATATTGCGAATGTCGCTCACTCGCTCGCTGGTATCTACCGCTAACGCTATGCTACCAGTCGGCATCGCTAGTTGACGAATGTTAGGGCGCAACCCTTCTGATCGGCTCGGCCAGTTCGACCGATCCGATGAATGTAATCGCCGAAGCTCTGGGGTAAGTCGAAATTGATGACGTGAGTGACGTTGGGAATGTCCAAACCGCGGGCGGCAACATCAGTCGCCACCATCACTTGAGCCTGGTTAGCCTTGAACTCGTTTAACGAACGCTGTCGTTGGGATTGGCTTTTGTTGCCGTGAATAGAAATCGAGGTGAAGCCGCGCTCGCGCAGGGCTTCGTTCAACTTCTCCACGCCGTGTTTGGTTCTGCCAAAAATCAAGACTTTTTTGAATTCGTCCTTGGCTAACAGGTCGTGAAGTAGGGTCATTTTGTGGTAATTATCAGTGAAGCGGATTACATCCTGATCGACATTGACGGAAGTCTCCCGTTTTTTGACGCTGATGGTTTGAGGCGAACGGAGAAAGGAATGAACCATATCTCGCACCTCTGGCGCCATCGTGGCCGAGAAAAAGAGCGTTTGGCGATCGGCCGGTAATTTCCCCACCAACATCCGAATGTCTTTAATGAAGCCCATATCGACTAACCGATCGGCCTCGTCGATAACCAGATTTTGAACATCTTTTAACTGCAGGGTGCGCCGTTCGAAGTGATCTTTGAGCCGACCCGGCGTACCAATAACAAACTGCGGTCGACGCTGGAGGGCTCGGTCTTGGTGGCCGTAGCCGTTACCGCCGATACAAACAGCCGAGTAGATTGGCAGGCCGCCAGTGAAAGCTTTTAGCTCTTCGTCAATCTGCACCGCTAGTTCCCGAGTTGGCACGATGATTAGAGCCTTCTGGCTCCGGTCAGAGAGCATCTTGTGGATAAGCGGTAACAGGAATACCGCCGTTTTACCGGTACCGGTATCGGCTAGACCGATCACATCAGCACCAGTCATCACGACTGGAATGGCCTGATCCTGAATCGGCGTTGGGGTGACGTAACCGCGACGAGCCACTCGCTCCAAAACTTGGCCATTCAGGCCAATATCGCTAAAAGTGTGGGTTGGTTCGTACGGTAATTCAATCGGCAGGTCGGCCGAT
>CAYHNZ010000022.1:0-14448 GCA_964358205.1 uncultured Candidatus Saccharibacteria bacterium
CAGTGGGAGCAATCAATTACCCAAGTCGACAAGCGTATTCAAGCCGTAATCAAACCACGGAAGTAGCAAAGAATTATGAATATAGAATTAAGAATTAAGAATCAATACTCCAATTGGTCGCTTCGCGGCCGGCCCTTCGTGATTCCAAATTCTAGATTCCAGATTCTGACAAATCGGAGCACTTTATAAATAACCCGACCATGACATTAGAAATTAGAAATTTGAAATTTGACATTACAAAAACCGGAGGTTTTTGCTGATGCCTAAACTTAAAACTCATAAATCCAGTCAAAAACGAATCGTCCGGCTATCAGGTACCGGCAAGTTGATGATGCGAAAAATGTCGGTCGCTCACCGAGCTCGGTTTAAGTCGAAACGCGCCAAACAGAATTCGACCCAAAACTTTGTTGCCACTGGCGCAATCGCTAAAAAATTAATTAAAATGGCATTTAGATAAATGACTAACAATAAACCTTCCACACTTTCGACTTCAGCCTTGAGACTTGAGACTTCAAATTCCGGAGGAATTTGCTAAATGACTCGAGTAAAACGAGCGCTCCAGGTTAAGAAAAGCCACAAAAAAATCTTGAATGCTACCAAGGGTTACAAACTCGGCCGAAGTAAATTGTTCCGTCAAGCCAAACAGGCCTACATCAAGGCCGGACAGTACGCTTACCGCGATCGTCGCAACAAAAAGCGCGATATGCGCGGGCTGTGGATTATCCAGATTAACGCCGCTGTTCGAGCTCACGGTATGCCTTACAAAGACTTCATTTACGGCTTAACCAAAGCTGAAATCGGCTTGAACCGTAAGGTGTTAGCCGAACTGTCCGTCAAAGCCCCAGCCGAATTCGAGCAAGTGGTGGAAAAAGTCAAAAAAGCCCTCGCCGAACTCTCTGCCAAGGCCTAGTCTTCCAGCAACCCACCTACACCCCTGGGGTGTAGGTGGGTTGCCCTCGCTTTAAAAGCTCCTACGTTTCGCTTCGTCGCTATGGTTCAGTAATGTAATTTCTAGCTAGCTTATTTAGCGGCGAAATCTCTTCAGTAATTTGCCGAAGAACTGTCGAATAGTGGGTTTGTCTATTTGGGGGCCGTGGAATCGCCAAAAAAGCAGGTAAGTGATAACGACCAGAGCGAGGTAGATCATGGCTTCGGCTCGGACTATGCCTTCACCAAAATCGGCTTTAAGGGTTTTAATTAACAATTCTCCTAGCAAAAACGATTCCGCCGCTAGGAAGAAAATGATGCCAGCACTGAAGCGATCCTTCAGATAAATATAGAGCAGGATTCCAAAAACGACGATGGCCCAAATTGAGCTGAATAAATCGATCGGAAAGGCACCGTTTACGGCAACCCAGCTGTCGGTGGCTCGACCGATGGTACAGAGAGATAAATGACAGCCAATCTTGCCGATCGCCCAACCTACAAGAAAAGTCAGTCCAGCGGCGTCGAGAACCTCCCAGATTGGTTGCTTAGCCTTTCTGACGAAGCGCAAAAAAGCGATAAAACCAATCAAGATTCCGCCGAGGGCCAATAGGCCACCCTGCCAGAAGTAGAAAACCTGCCAAAAATTTTTAAATTGATCCTGATAGGTAAAATAATAAGTTAAGCGGGATCCAATCAGTGCAATTATAAGCGTGTAGAGAACGACGTCAAAAAGGTGGCTGGTACGCAGTTTTCGGTGCTTTAACAAGCGAAATAGGGTAAGTCCGCCAACAAGAGCTCCAAGGGCAATAAATGTCCCAAATGAATAAAGCTTAAATGGTCCCACCTCAAACAGAACCGGTTGCATCGATTACACATTAGTGAATTTAGCCCATTCGGTCAATCGGCCTTCAAGAAGTACTGGTAATTGGGTAAAATATATCTGTTGACGGACGCGTAGCTCAGCTGGTTAGAGCACCGCACTCACACTGCGGGGGTCCCCCGTTCGAGTCGGGGCGCGTCCACGACTTCCCAAGCGTATTCTGCTTGGTATAATGCTTATTGATGAGTAGATTTGCTCCTTTTTGGGAGATTTTAAAGGTTGTAGCGATTGTTTTCGTTTTCTCGATTATCGTGCGTGTTTTTATCGCTCAACCGTTTGTGGTTGAAGGCTCAAGTATGGAGCCTGATTTTCACAACGGTGAATATCTACTGGTCGAAAAAATGAGTTATCGGTTGAAAAAGCCGGTTCGAGGAGATGTGATAGTTTTTCGCTACCCCAATAATCCGTCCGTAAATTACATTAAACGCATCATCGGGTTACCAGGCGAAACGGTCCGAATAGTTAATGGCACTGTCGAAATCAACAATAAGCTTCTAGCGGAAGAGTATCTGTCACTAGACGAGAAGACTTTGATCGCTCAAAATCCCGAGACACCCTACGAAGTAACTCTCACCACCGACCAATTCTTTGTGATGGGCGATAATCGTCAACATTCCTCGGACTCGCGTGAATGGGGGCCACTCGGACGCAACTTTATTGTCGGTAAATCGACTGTCATTCTCTATCCGCGCCAAAACATTTCGGCCGTTGCCTCGCCGAGCTACTAGGGTTCTGGGTAGATTTTAGATTTTAGAATTACGAATGGGGATCAATTCCAAATTCTAAATTCCTAAATCTTTATTCTGCCGCTACTGCGGCCTAATGATCTGCCTGTCTTCGCTTTCTTGAGCCTTCTTCTCGATCCATTCTAAGACAGCGCCGAGGCCTTCACCGGTTAAGGCCGAGGTAATTAGTTGGTCAAATTTAGCGATGTGATGATGAAAGGTAATCGGTCGGCCATCGAGTAAATCGGATTTATTAAAAATTACCAACACCGGCTTTTGGAGTTTATTGGCGAAATAAATTAGATGTAGATCGGCACGGGTCGTTCCTTCTTGGGCGTCAACAATAACGACGACGATATTGGCAAAATTAATCGCTGCCAAAGTCCGCTTGACGCTGAACTTCTCAACTCCTACATCAATTTTACCGCGTCGACGGACGCCGGCCGTGTCGGCGAGAAGCATTTTCTTGTCGCCAATAGTCAGCTGGGCGGTGACAATATCGCGGGTAGTACCAGCAATCGGGCTGACCACCGCTCGGTCGGTTTTAGTTAGGGCATTGAGCAAGGTAGATTTGCCAACATTCGGCCGTCCAACCAGGGCAATCACGGGCTCATAGCCAGTAGCTATTTGCAAGTTGCTAGTAGCTGGAAATTTGGTACAAATTTCCTCCAGCAAATCACCCACACCCTTGCCGGTGACGGCGGATATTTTATAGAAAGGTAAGCCCAAGTATTCCAAACTATCGATCTGCTTGTCGATCGATGGGGCGTCAACTTTGTTGCCGATGAGCCAAATAGTTTTGGTTGAGCGCAATTTGTCCAGAAACTGCTGATCCTGGGGTTGTAAGCCCTCTCTTGCGTCGTAAACAAACAAGATTAGGTCGGCCTCTTCAACCGCTGAAAACATTTGGGCTCGGATACCGCGGTACAGTTCAGACTTGTCGTCAACCAACCCACCGGTATCAACAGCCGTGAAACAATGTCCCTGCCAGTCAACATCACCGTAAACTCGGTCGCGAGTGGTTGATTCTTCTCGAGCGGTAATGGCTTGAGGGGTGCCGGTGATACGGTTAAAAAGGGTCGATTTGCCGGCGTTGGTCGGGCCAATAATCGCCACGAGCGGTAATTCCTCATTATAGTTTTCAGTTTTCATTTTTCAGTTTCCAAATAATTTTTAATTTGACTTTCAGTTTTGACTTTTGACTTTTTAGTTTTAACCTATTCTTATGCTCTACGCTTCAGTAATTGTAAAACAAAGAACCCAGGTCAGCGAGCTGACCTACGGGCTGAACGCCCAAATTATACCTTATGTGAAGGTGGGAAGTCTAGTACTGGTACCCTTGCGAAAAAAGTCGGTCAAGGGCGTCGTTGTGGGATTCAGTCGCTCGGTCGCTAAAGACATCAAGAATAGCGTCCGAGAAATCATCAAATTAGACAAGAATCTTCAAGTTTTTTCGTCGGCCCAAATTGAGGTTATCCACCATCTGGCTAAATATTATGCGGCGCCACTGGCCGAAGTGGCTTTTCACGCGCTGCAATTCCCACAACCATCAGGTAAAGGACAGGCCTCTACCTGTAAAGTTGCAGGTAGAGGCCTGTCCTTCAGGGTGGGTTTCAAGCCTTTAATTATTTCTGGTTCGTTGTCGCAACGCTGTCAGGCCTACCAGAGAATTCTCCAAAAAACGACTGGCCGGGTATTATTTATTTTCGCCCAAAATACTTTCGCCACCTCCTTCTACGATTCATTAGCGGCGGAGCTACAGTCTAATGTGGTATACCACATTAGAAGACCGAGCCAGGCAAAGCTGATGGCTGAAGTCGGTCAGCCGGGTATTAAGGCGATTATAGGGACGCTGGGTGAAGCTTTTGTCCCGCTTCAGCCCGGTGACACAATTATTGTCGATCAGCCATACCATATTGGAGCCAAGAGCCAATCCCGTCCATTCATGAGCTCCAGACGCATTGCCTTGATTCGTGGCGAAGTTGAGGGTTTGAGAGTTGTTTTGGGCGATAGCGTTATCTCGCCAGGAGACCTACTAGCAGTGAAAGATAAGAAGTTTCGCTTGACAACCGCCAAGTCTATTGGAAGGGAATTGACAATTGTCGATCGACGTGGCCAAAAAGATGCCATCGCCCCGTCTGTTGTCGAGGAGATCGAACACGCCGTCAGTTCGGGCCAGAGAATTCTCGTTTTGGTAATGGCGAGGGGTTGGTCGTCGGCGCTGGTTTGTCGGGAATGTGGATATGTTTTTACCTGTCAAAACTGCAATCGCACCCCAGGGGTGCGGGATGGTCAATTACGTTGCGGGTACTGTGCTAGCGAAGTTGAAATGCCAAAAACCTGCCCGAGTTGTCGATCGGCCGATCTTAAACCAATTGGTGGGGGAGTGTCGGCAATTACCAAGCAACTCTCCGACAAATTTTCTGCCACCAAGGTTCAGGAGTTAAGTAGCGATGCCCCAGCTCTTGACCCTAAGTCCGTTATCACGGTAGCGACGGAAAAAATATTTAGCTTTCCGGGAACTTGGTTCGATCAAACGTTCATTATTAATGCCGATCGTTTGCTGTCGGGGACGCATCTCGATGGTGC
Organism: uncultured Candidatus Saccharibacteria bacterium; assembly: GCA_964358205.1. Classification (GTDB taxonomy): domain Bacteria; phylum Patescibacteriota; class UBA1384; order 2-12-FULL-50-11; family 2-12-FULL-50-11; genus JANLIQ01. Next base: position 5,122 of record CAYHNZ010000022.1, read on the forward strand.
CTGGCGACTGCTTGGATATTTAATTGAGCTACAGGATTGCTCTAAAAATATCGTCGTTCAAACTTACTTTCCTGACTCGATTGTCTGGGTGGCCGCCGCGACCGGCAATGTCCGTCCGTTTTTCGTCCAAGAAATGGCTAATCGTCGACAACTTAATTTACCGCCGTACGGGGCAATTATTGCCGCTCGAGGGAGTGCAAACTCAACTAACAAGCTTTTTGAACAGACCGAAAAAATCACCGAAGAGCTGCTGAAGATATTGCCCAAAGCCGACATCTCTTACCCGGAAATCGACGACCATGGTGGTAATGCTTACCAAGGTCATTTCACCATCTACTTACCGAAACCACCGCAATCATCTCTCAAAACCAATTTGGCCTCGCTTCTGCCGCAGTCATGGCATCTCGATATTGATGGTGGCTAGCGACTGGTTGCAGACACCTTATTAATTTGGTTAAGTCTAGGCAAGGACAAGAGTCTGGTTAGAGGTACATAAACATGACAATAAATGAGTTATTAGCAGAGAATGGCAAGGCGCAGGCCACTATTCATAAAACCCAGCTACGTCAGCAGGCAATTCAGAAGAAGCTGATCGAGCGAATCCGAAAGGGCGAGACCACTGACGATCGCCAACTGGATCTGGCTCTAGCGATCTGTCGCAGCGTCGACAGGGATAAGGGACAGAATTATTTGGAACTCGAACAACAACTGCAGGCTCATCCAGGCGAATTGGTTCTCATCGGCACAAGCTGGGAAGAGGATATGATCAAGCATTGTTTCTCTCCTCCAGGCTGGCATTCGCCAACTACTACCGAATATGCCTACGTTGTTGGCCTAATTTCAATGCAACCGGCTCTTAAATACGACCAGGAGGGTCGTTCGGGCTTGTTGTTACCGCTTGAAAAGATGCTACTCCTTCGACCGAACTTCTCGATGGAAGAAGAGGTAGAGAGTGTCAAGGATTCGGTACTGCCAGTCGCTGAATTGGGCGTTCACTTCTGGACTTGGCAACCGAACACAACCAATTACAGTGTTGGCAATGAAAAAGTCCTAAGGCGACTCGAAACCATCTGTCTCTGTTCGGCCTGCTATCAAGGCTACCAGCCTAATGAGCTTCTCCGGGCATTTGGCATCGAACACTTCCAAGACGATGGTCAGGGCGTCTTAGGAGAGCCCAATCCTCCTCCCATCGCCATCAGCTGAAGCACATTCTCGGCCGTTCACCTCTGTGAGCGGCCGCTGTTTTGCCTCGACTTCTTCAACCCGTTAAGATAGAATGACACAGCATGAAAAAAGTCCGCGTCATCTACGATCCAATTCTCCGTCAGGAAGTTAAGCCGGTGACGGTTTTTGATGACGAACTGAAAAAACTTTCGGAAGAGATGCTGGCCGTCATGCACAAAAACATCGGTATGGGTCTGGCGGCCAACCAACTCGGGGTTGATAAGGACCTGCTAGTGGTTGAGTACCGCCCCGCCAAAGATGATAAAGAAACAAAACCGATCGGCCCTCTCGTTCTCTGCAACACCAAAGTGATTAAAACCAGTCAAATCACCGAGACGATGAACGAGGGCTGTTTGTCGCTGCCGGGTCTAGAGCTACCGGTAACTCGCCCGAGCGGCGTGACCGTTGTCGCCCAAGACTTGACCGGCAAATCCGTGACGCTGAAAGCCAAGGGCATACTTTCCCGGATTTTGCAGCACGAAGTTGACCATTTGGACGGAATTTTGTTTACCGATCGGGCAACTGGAGTCAAAAATATCAAGAATTACACTTGGGCCAAGATCGTCTTTTTTGGCTCCGATCAATTTAGCGCGGTAGTTTTAGAGGGCCTAATTAAGGCCGGTTTGACTGTGACGGCCGTCGTTACCGAAACTGACAAACGAGCCGGTCGCGGCGACGAGATTGTCGCGCCACTCATTAAGAAAACTGCCGAAGTCTGTCAGATTGCCGTTGTTCAGCCGGAGACAAAGGACGAAATTGTTACGATTTTGCACCAGCTTCAACCAGATTTGATTGTTTTGGCGTCCTACGGCAAAATTTTGCCGGAAGAAGCTCTAGTCATTCCGACATATGGGGCGCTCAATATTCATCCATCGCTCTTACCGAAATATCGTGGCGCCACTCCAGTCCAATCGGCGATTTTAGCGGGCGAGAAAGAGACTGGAGTGACGTTGATGAAAATGAACGCCGGAGTTGATACGGGCGAAATTGTTGCCCAGACCAAAATAGGCTTATCAGAGACCGAAACTTTCATAACGCTACGCGACCGACTTTCAGAGCTAGGTACCAGACTGCTAGTTGGCCAGTTGCCGATCTACCTTTCCGGCCAAGCCAAGCTCCTTCTACAGGGTGGTGATTCAACTCAAACCAAAAAGCTAGTCAAAGAAATGGGTGAGATTGATTGGACGCATTCAACCGAGACAATCGATCGACAGATTCGCGCCCTTAACCCTTGGCCGGGGACATATACATGGATTAACGAAAAAAGATTGAAGATTATAGAAGCCAAAATAATAGCGGGGGGGCTCAAGCTCAAAATTGTTCAGCTCGAAGGCAAGAACCCCACTGCTTGGCCAGAGTTTGTCCGTGGCTACAAGGAACAGTTGAATAATTGCTCCTGGTACAGTAAAATATCCTAATGTTAGTCATCAGACTCAAACGAATCGGCAAAAAGAACAAACCATCCTACCGCATTGTTGTGGCCGAACATTCCAATGCTGTTAACGGCCCGTTTGCTGAAGATTTGGGTTTCTACAACCCTCACACCAAGACCATCTCGATCGATAAAGATGCCGTCATTGGCTGGATGAACAAAGGCGCCAAGCCGTCAAACACCGTTGCCCGTTTACTGGAAAAAGAAAAGATTACACATAAATCTGTCGTGGTGATTCAGTACCACAAAGCTTCGAAGAAAAAAGAAGCTGAAACTAAGCCGATGGCGCCAAAAGTCGAAGTCGCTGAAACGCCTGACTCGCCAACAGAAGTAACTCAACCGACCGAAGTCGCCGCTGGATCAACCAAAAATTCAGAAGAGGTCATCGAGGAGGCTCCAACCGAAGTACGAGAGGAAGCTGTCGCAACAGCAGAAGAAACCCCAGCCGACTTGCCCGCCGTAGCTTTAGCGGAGGAGGGAGCACCTACCGAATCCATTGAATCGGTCAAAGACCAATCCGATAAGACCCCAGAAACTCCCGAAGAGTCGGTCGCCTAGGTTCTTGGATAAAATCTTTACAACTACCACAGTTATTGTTACAAAAATATCAGAATAGAAATTCTTAAATCCTGAAAGGAGCCAATGCCAGCTAACACTGAAATTACCGATCAAGAGTTTGTAGAAAGTATTGTCAAGGCGATTGTTGATCATCCGGACGAAGTGGTTACCGGCCGAACGCTCGATGAACGGGGAGTATTGATCCAGCTAACAGTCAACCGTGAGGATATGGGTAAAGTCATCGGTCGTGAAGGCCGAACGGCCAAAGCGATTCGATCGCTCTTACGCGTTTTTGGCGCTCGTAGTGAATCACGGATAAATCTCAAAATTGTTGATCCCGAAGGTGGCAGTGAGGATATTAGGAAAGAGGGTGGCGAGCCGTCGATATCTGAACCAAAACTAGAGAAACCCGTTACTGTCGCCGAGCCAGAAACGGTCACACCGGTAGTTGAGATCCCCAAAGAAAAAGCGACTGAAGAAAAACCAACTGAAGAAAAAGCAACCGGCGTTTTCTAACACAGATTCAAAAATTACTGTTTAAATGAATACCACTGGCGGAAGCCGGTGGTATTCCTGCGAAGAACAAAAAGGGGCCGCCTGCTCTGACATTTCTGCCAAGCGTGGCGGCCGTAACTGGGACTTGAGTCGTTGACTCTAAGCAATTCGTCTTCGCATCAACACCTTTGTCCGGGCGAACCCCGTTGGTATCTCTAGGGTTTTAGCCCGCTCCAAGGTGTCGTCTAAATCGAGTCGGTAACCAGGGTGGCAGATGGTGAATCTAGCAATCAGCCGATCGTCATTCAACGGGGGCATATCCATGACGATGCTGTTGTCGTAGATCATGTATTCGCCGTTACTGAAGAAGCCACCGAAGGCGTCGATCGGGCTTTTTGTTCTGAGAAGCACCGGTGGTCGCTTCGAGCGATCAGAGCGGTAGCCGTTTGGCCCTATTTCCCTGCTCCGCCTGTCGCTGATCGAAGCGTGAAGGGTCACAATTGTTTCCGGCAGAACCTTGCGAACTTCAATTGGCACCTCACAACCGTCGACCTTTGTATAGCCGCGCTTGAGCAGTGCCAGAAGTTGGTCGGTTGGGAAGGGGACAAATTGGTAATGTTGAGGTTCAAATAGTCTGTTTTTGCTCACGTTAGCCTCGTAGTGACGACAGCCATCACCGGCCAATCCTACCCTACTTACCGACCAAGGTCAATCTGTGGGATAGTGTAGGTAATGTTAGATTCTCGAATTGCTTTAATTCTCTGATATGACAATAGATGTCCTAACTCTTTTCCCAGATATGATCGAGCAGGCCTTGTCGCATTCAATCCCGGCGCGAGCCCAAAAAGCCGATCTGGTCGATATTCGAGCTCACCAGCTTCGGACTTGGGCGATTGATCGGCGTGGCACGGTTGACGACACCCCATACGGCGGCGGACCGGGGATGATTTTAAGGGTTGAGGTGGCGCATGCCGCTTTTAGCGCTCTTGATCACGGTCACAAGGCGCACCGGATTATGTTGAGTCCTGATGGCGACCTATTCGACCAGAAAATGGCCGAGCAATTTGCTGACAAAAAACGCCTGGTTCTTCTGTGCGGACGCTACGAAGGCTTTGACGCCCGGGTCGAAAAGTATATTGATCAAAAAGTCTCCATCGGCTCATTTGTCTTATCGGGCGGAGAATTAGCGGCCTTAACAATCATCGACGCCGTCACTCGTCTTGTTCCCGGGGTATTGGGCAACGCCGAATCGCTCAATGAGGAAACTTTTGAAGCCGGTTTAACCGAATATCCTCAATACACCCGTCCGGAGAAATACCGCGGTATGATAGTGCCGGAAGTACTCTTGTCTGGTCACCACGCCGAAATCCAGAAATGGCGCGACGCCCAACGCAAAACGCTATAGAATTCTCAATTATCAATTTTCAGTTTTCAATTAAGCATCAATTTGCAATTTCCAAATTTAGTCATTATTTCATTGAAAATTTAATGAAAATTAAAAATTTAAAATTGAAAATTACGCAGTTTGCTTATTGGCTGTTGGTTAGACCAGGTTGACAGAAACATATTATTTACCTACTCTAAACTTAGATGCTCTCTCTTCAAGATGAGATCCGAAAAGCTCAACAAGAACTCACCTGCCCGGTTTGTGGCCGGATGTTTGAATTGCGCGATATTCATATTCGTGCCTACGAATTCAATAAAGCCGTTGAGCTGTCCGTAACCTGTAGTCGGGGGCATTTTCCGATAATTCTGCTCGTCCCGCTAGCGCTGAAAGATTTAGTTAATGCTGGACCAATTACCCAGTCAGAACTTAAAATGATCCACTCCGAAGTGGATTCCTTAGAGACCACTCTGGAAAAAGTTTTCAGTTAGAGGTACAATCTAAAAACTAATGCAAAAGTCAAAGTTCAAAAGTCAAAGTTTTGGTGTCGCTTCGCGAAGGTTATTGGGTACTAATACACTTGTTTCTGGAAGTGGTTTTCAGAAGACAAGCATTAGCCAGTCGCCAGTTGCTAGCAGCCAGTTGCCTTAACCATGGAAACAGTGGCCTTAGCCGCCCGCTCGAGAGAGTTAACCGGCAAAAAAGTTAAGACCCTTCGACTCAAGGGAGAAATTCCCGGTGTTGTTTATGGTCACGGTTTAGACTCGACCCCGATCACTGTTGAAAAAGTCGCTTTAAAGAAAGCCTATGCCAAAGCCGGTAGTGGTACTCTGGTAGATCTGACAATTGGTGAGCAAAAACCAATTAAAGTTCTTTTTCATGAACCACAACTGCATTATCTCAACAGTGAGCCGGTTCACTTCGATCTTTACGCCGTAAAAATGGACGAAGAGATCGAAACAACCATTCCAATTATTTTTGTTGGTATTTCACCAGCCGTTGACGAACTCGAAGGTAACTTTATTGCCAACCGCGACGAGCTGACAATTCGCTGTTTGCCGGGCAATCTCATTCCAAACGTTGAAGTCGACATCTCCATTCTTAAAACTTTTGACGATTCAATTAAGGTTAGTGATATTCAGGTGCCAGAAACTGTCAAAATCCAGGACGAGCCGGAAGAGACCATCGCTCTCGTTTCCGCGCCACGAAGTGAGGAAGAACTGGAAGCCGAGCTAGCCGAAGACAAGGCCGCCGAAGTCGCCGCTGTTGGCGCCCTAGGTGAAGAGCCTGTCGCCGAAGGTGAGGCTACCGCCGATGGCGAGAATCCAACCGAGACTCCAACTGAAGAAAAAACCGAGTAATCACCTCTGGTTGTAGGGGGCTAAGGGGTTGTAATGGATATTCGTATATGTTTGTATGAGTATACAAAGGAGGTAAAATGACTGAAGGACTTAGCCCTACACCCGAAGAAGAAGTAAATCGAAGCGAAGGAGAGTTTGCTAACCCAGAAGCGCAAGCTCATGCTGAAGCCGTGACTACTAACCTCCCGCTGTACGAAGCTTATTATAAGGAGCTTAAAGAAAAGTACGAAGAAGTTAGCGAAAAGATCAGAAATCAAAATTTTGGTGACTCTACCGAGGGAAAAATGAATTTAGACTGGGTAGTTTTAAGTATAGAAAGGGACAATATACTTAAGGTTGTGAACCAACTTAAGGATGAGGTTGCGGCGATTGAAGGTAAGGATGAGGAGGTACATGACCTTATTAATAATTGGCGCCAAAAACTTGACCTGCCATTACTCAACGATAGTTCTGTCGAAGCTCCTACCGAAAAGTCCGAGTAACATCAGCCATCGGAATTACAAAAAAGCTACAACCGTGCGAATCTTTCGCCCGGCGGTTTTCGCTCCTCTTAAGTCCATGATTTTACATCCGCCAACCATATTACACCTCCGAGGTGTCTACAGGTTCGGTCATGCAAATTATCACCCTTGCCTGAACAGTAATATCTAACCACTGGATTACACCCCTGGGGTGTCCACAGGTTTGGTGATGTAAAATTTTGAGCCAACGGTGAGAATCGGACTCACGACCTACTGTTTACGAAACAGTCGCTCTGCCACTGAGCTACGCTGGCACCAATCTGTATTTTACCCGAAAGGGCGAGCTACTTTAAGGCTTTGCGGAAGGAGAGCAGGGTGAGCGTCACAAAAACCACAAACATCGATCCAGCTGCCAGAAAGGCGTAGCCGATATCGGGACCGCCCCAGCCAGTAATGACTAGCGAGCGAATACCTTCAATGATATAAGTGACGGGATTGAAATCGGTGACGCGGGCAAAGGTTGCCGGTAGAAGATCCCGAGGTGATTGGGAGGTTGTCAGGTACAGTAACGGGAAAACCAGAATGAACATCGACTGAACTAATCGAGCATTTTGCGTGCGTAGGGCAAAAATCATTCCCAAACAACTCCAGGCCATGGCAAACAAAACTAAAATACCAAAAATTGTTAATACGCCCAGCACACCGGTTTTAAATTCGACACTCCAAAACAGTAGCAAGACTAGCATTACCAGTCCCTGTCCCAACGACTGGACGGCAATTTCTGTTAATTTCGCCAAAACAATCGCTAAGCGATTTATCGGCATGATTATTAGCTTTTTAAAGTAACCGCTCTGAATATCTTGAACTAGCTCGATACCAGCGTTCCCGGCCGAAAAGAAGATGGCGGTAAACATTGCGACCGGAGCGATAAAGTCTTTGTAGGAAACGTCGGGGAAGCCCGGTACTTTTGCCAGTGACGACAGGGAGAGCGAATTCACCGCAAAAAAGAAAATCGGCATAAAGAACGGCGGAAGCAGAGCCAGTAAGGGCCGCCAGATTAGCTTGATGTTGCGGATCGAAAGATAGTACCAGTCGGAGAAAAAAGTGTTCATTTTTTTAACTTAAAACTCAAAAGGCAAAAGTCAAAACTGTAACTAAAAACTAAAAAGTTTTGAGTTAGTAGCTGTAGTTCTGACCTTTGAGCTTTAACTTTTGAGTTATCTTTCATCATGCTCGTGCTCTCGTGAACGGGTCGGGAGCGTTAGCGTTAACTTCTTCTTGGCCGAGGTTGCTACCGGTTGTTTTAAGGAAAACTTCCTCCATATTTTTGGCGCCATGTTTTTTCATCAGCTCTTTTGGAGAACCTTCTGTAACGATTTTGCCCTTGTCCATTATTTCGATCCGATCGCACAGTACTTCCGCTTCATCCATGAAATGAGTGGTTAGGAAAATGGTCATCCCTTCTTTGTTTAGCTGTCGTAAATGGGTCCAAATCAACTGGCGAGCGTGCGGGTCAAGGCCTTGAGTCGGTTCATCTAAGAAAAGTATCTTGGGCTTATGGATTAGTGAGAGGGCTAAATCAAAACGCCGACGCATTCCACCAGAATAAGTGGAGGTAAATTTATCAGCGACTTTTTCCAGCTCAACTAGTTTCAAGAGTTTGTCGATTTGGGCGTCAATCTCAATCTTTGACATATGGTAGAGCCGGCCATGAAGTTGCATCATCTCACGGGCGGTGGCGACCTCATCTAAACCAACCTCTTGCATCGCAAAACCAACCCGTTTGTAAATCTCGTCGAGATTATCGTCCAATTTCAGACCGTCGATAGTGATCTCGCCGGAAGTTCTTTTAGTTAAATTAACCAGCATATTAATGGTAGTAGTTTTGCCGGCGCCGTTGGGGCCTAGAAAACCGTAGAATTCGCCATCCTTAACATTAAACGAAATTCCTCGAACGGCTTCAGTTCCGCCGGGGTAGGTTTTGGTTAAATTCTTAACCTCGATGATGTTAGAATTTTTTGCGCCCATGTTTTTACAGTTTAGCGATGATCACACGCAATGTAAAGGCCGCTTGACACCTGTTTTTTGCCGGTTTTGCTAAGAATTCACCGCAAAGGTATCCGTCAGTAGTAAGTTATGCTAATGATCGCTAAATAGTGGGGGTGTAGGTTGTGGTCATGATGATGTTTTGGGTGATCGACAAAGGATCGATTGGGTACCAGAGGCACGTCGGTGCGCATCCGACTTGAGAACGCACCGGATATATTTAGTTCCACCTCAACTTTAGCAAAGCCCCCCGGAGATGTTCCGGGGTCTTTGCTAGAAATAGGACTTCGTAGACTTCTCGATTTATTATCGAGCGGGATACGAGAATCGAACTCGCGTATCTTGCTTGGGAAGCAAGCGCTCTAC
>CAYHNZ010000023.1:0-14084 GCA_964358205.1 uncultured Candidatus Saccharibacteria bacterium
GTGTCGTACGACAAATTCCCAACATATAATTTCTTTGCCATTCAATTTTCTTTCTAATCTATTTTCCTTTAATTAATTCCAGACGACCTACTCCCTGTCTTTAACAAAATAAGTATGAAGGATTGTAGGGCGAATGCAAGCGATTTTCATAGAAAAATAACGGACCTCCTGGAGAAACGACAATAGAATCAATCAGTGATAAATAAAGAATGGAAAATTATAAAGAGAATCACAGCTACCCCTAAAAGAATAGATAGTAGAACCGAAGTAGAGCTGTCTTGATATTTCCTTTTAGCAATTACCCCGATGATAAAAGCAATGATGCTGGTGGGGAACGCAATGGCCGAAGTCACATCCCACCAATGATCATCGAAATTTAGAATGTCTAAAACTTTAACGAGAAATACGGAAACGATAACGGCTATCAAGAAAATGACGTGAAGCCCAACTGACCACTTACCTAAGATAGTTTTTGGCATAGATTCTCCTTGACCAAGTTCATTATACTACTTTCCCTTGGCGGAGAGGGTGGGAGTCGAACCCACGAGACCCTTGCGAGTCAACGACGTTTCCAACGTCGCGCCATAGGCCACTAGGCGACCTCTCCTGAAGAAAGTCCGGGGGACTTTCTGAACGGAAATTACCGCTTTCGCCAAAATTGTATCTGGGCGAAAGTGAGGTAATTTAAGACTACTTTACTTCGAACGAAGGCAGAAGCGAGCTTAAGCGACAATTTGCGACGCAGTCATCAAATCGTTCCTTTGTATTTTACCTGATTTTCAGGTTGAATTCATCTAGTCTAATGGCTGGGGATTTAATAGGGGGCAAACTCTTGACAGAGCTGGCCAATGTAGATACCTTGTAATTACTATGAAAACTACCATTGTTAGTATTGGCAACTCTCGAGGGGTGCGAATTCCTAAACCCCTGCTGGAGGAGAGTGGCTTGGGCATAAATGTTGAGCTCAAGGTGAGAAAGGGCGAGATAAAAATCGTTCCCGCTCGATTAGAGTCAAAAACAGCCAGTCTTAACGAGGAATATCTTCTTAGCCTAAGTAGTCTCAAGGATTGGGATACTCCGGAAGAAGACGCCGCATGGGCTCATTTGCAGTAGGCGAAGTGGTGCTCGTCCCCTTCCCGTTCGCCGACTTCTCCGGTTTCAAGAAGCGGCCAGCGTTGGTGATTGGCCGGGCCGAGTTTGATAATTTAATCCTCTGCCAAATTACCTCCCAATCTAAAACCAGTGCCACAGCCATCAAGCTGACCGATCAAGATTTCCAGACGGGCGGGCTAAAAATTGTCAGTTTCGTCCGACCCGATAAACTGATTACGGTTGATCAAGCCGTCGTTCAAGCCAAGGTCGGATTATTGAAAGTGAAAAAAATCGACACGATTAAAACCGCCGTCCGAAAACTGTTTAAGTAGTTTACCTAATGAGCACAAACGAAATTGAAGAGATGTCGCTTCGCTCGCTTCTTCATTAAACAATAAAAAAGATGTCAACAAATGAGATAGAAGAAGTTAAACAGCGTTTAGATTTGGTTGAGCTGGTCGGCCAGTACGTGACGCTCAAAAAAGCTGGCGCTAACTACAAGGCCAGTTGTCCATTTCACCAGGAGAAAACAGCCTCATTAATGGTCAGTCCGGAAAAACAGATTTGGAAGTGCTTCGGTTGCGGCAAGGGTGGCGATCACTACAAGTTTGTGATGGAGGCGGAACACTTGGAGTTCGGCGACGCTCTCCGGTTGCTGGCTCAAAAAACTGGGGTGACTCTTCAAAGCCGAACCCGCTCCGAATACCAGACCCAGGACAGTAAAAGTAATCTTTATCAGATAAACCGAGCCTGCGCCAAGGTTTTTCAGACAATTCTACTTGAACGGGATGCTGGTAAGAGTGCGCTAGAGTATCTGAAAAAACGGGGTATCAAAGTAGAAACAATCAAGCAATTCGCCATTGGCTACGCCCCCAAAGGGTTTGATCTAAAGAGTTTGCTACTTAAGCATGGTTTCACGTCTAGCGACCTGGCTAAGGCCGGTTCCCCAGAACGCTTTTACGACCGGATTATGTTCCCGATTTTCGATGTCTTAAGCAATCCAGTTGGTTTTACCGGCCGGGTGAGTCCGCCAGCTGGCGGCGAGCCAAAATACCTCAATTCGCCCGAAACGCCGATTTTCAATAAAAGTCGAGTCTTGTACGGCCTAAACCTAGCCAAAGCGGCTTTGAAAGAAAAAAACTTTGTTGTATTGGTTGAGGGCCAGATGGATGTTGTAGCGCTCCATCAAGGTAGCGTTACTAACGCCGTCGCCTCCTCCGGCACGGCCATTACCGACGGCCAACTCCAGATATTAAGCAAATATACCCCAAATTTTTTACTGGCCTTCGATAACGACACGGCAGGTAGGGCGACAACCAAAAAAGTGGTCGAGATGCTCCTCAAGCTCGACCTCAATTCCAAAGTCATTGATTTTGGCCAGTATAAAGATGCCGGCGAGCTGTTTGAAAAAGACCCAGATGCTTGGGCGCCGGCGGCCACTCAAGCCAAGGAGGGCATTGAATGGTGGATCGCTGGCGAAATTGCTGCTGCTGGCCAACTAGACTTCATCGAAAACAAAAAGAAAGTTATCAAGGCGATGTTGCCAATTCTGGGGCTAATCACCGACCCGACCCGGCTCGATCACTATGCTCAACGTCTAGCCCTAGCCGTCGGCGTTAAGACCGAGAGTGTGTATGAGTCGATCGGAAAAAGCAGACTAGCAACTAGCAGTCTAGCTTCTAGCCAGCCAGGAGCCAGAAGCCAGTTGCCAGCTGCTTCGTCAGCTTTGCTGACGACCGAAGAGCAGTTCTTGGCTCTGGCGATCGCCAAACCGGCTTTAATAGTTGAACGAAAGAAGGATTATGACGAAATTGTTTGGCAGTCTGTCGAGACCACCACCATTGCCGAAGCTCTAAAAAAATTATATACTGACACCACTTTGGTTAAATCACCGACCCAGTTTCTCTCAAAGGTGAAAAGCACTCTTGGCCCCGATTTAGAGGGGAAGATCGACTCGTGGCAATTTTGGGTTTCTGGCGAGTGGCCGGAGCTCACTGACGAGACCGCAAGGGGCCTGATTGACGAAAAGGTTGGTCGTCTAGCAACCAAGAACTACGATTTAAAGAAAGAGAACTTGGCTCGAGCCATCAAGAAAGCGCAAATGGCCGGTGACATTAGCGAGGTTAAGAGACTAATGGCGACCTTGAGCGAACTAACGAAGGAAGGGAAGTGATGATGAATTTTCAATTTTCAATTTTCAATTTTCAAGAAATTTTCAATAACTTAATTTTCAATGAAAATTGGGGCATTGATCATTCATTGAAAACTGGAAATTGTGAATTGTTAATTGCGACCGAAGGGAGTTGCCGATGACTAAAGCCGTTCCCAAAAAGATTAAACAAGATTCTGGATTAACCTTCCCAGAAGAATTGATGTATTTGATCCGTAAGGGTCGAATTCACGGTTTTGTCACCCACAAAGAAATTTTACAGGCCTATAGCGAACCAGAAAACGACCTGGAAATGATTGATGCTTTCTTGCGTTATATCGGGCAGATTGGTGTCGAAATTCGCGACGCCAAGCCTTTACTAGATATCCCGGGTGTTGACGACGGCAAGAAGAAGCCGGCCAAAGACGACGAGCTGTCCGGCATTTCTGAAGATTCTGTTCGAATGTATCTGCGTGAAATTGGCCAATATCCGCTTTTGACTGGTGATGAAGAAGTTCGTTTTGCCAAAAGAATTGAGCGCGGTGATAAGTCGGCCAAACGGCGTTTGGCCGAAGCCAACCTTCGTCTCGTCGTCTCGATTGCTAAAAAATATATCGGCCGAGGCTTGTCGTTACTGGATTTAATTCAAGAGGGCAACCTGGGTTTACAGCGAGCGGTCGAGAAATTTGATTACCACCGCGGTTTTAAATTCTCCACCTACGCTACCTGGTGGATTCGTCAAGCCATTACTCGAGCGATCGCCGATCAAGCCCGAACGATTCGGATTCCGGTACATATGGTCGAGACAATCAACCGTTTTATGCGAGCTCAACGGGAACTGCAACAAGAACTCGGCCGCGAACCGAATAACGAAGAGCTGGCCAAAAAACTCGGTGTCGAAATGGACAAGCTCGAGCACATTCAACGTATTTCCCAGGAGACGGTGTCGTTGGAAAGCCCGGTTGGCGACGAAGGCGAGTCGACTCTAGGAGACTTCATCGAGGACAAACAAACGATGTCGCCTGAAGAACAGGCGATTTATCGCCTGATGAAAGGCCACGTCGAGGACTCGATGTCGATTCTCACTCCCCGCGAACAGAAAATTCTCCGAATGCGTTTTGGTCTGGAGGACGCTGGGCACGCTGGCCGCACCCACACGCTAGAAGAAGTTGGTAAAGAATTCGGCGTTACCCGTGAGCGTATCCGCCAAATTGAAGCCAAAGCTTTGCAGAAATTAAAGAAACACGAAGAAGCCAGTAAGTTGAGAGACTACTTGAACTAGCAATCAGGAAAGAAGATGCGGAAAAGCCCCGGACGCTTGTGGCGCTCGGGGCTTTCGGTCGGGTTGGGGTAGCTGATTAGGCTGTGGCGGAGGATTTAGTCGCCCTCTTCCTAGCAACTTCCTTCGCTGGAGGTTCGACAACCAGTGTTGTCGACGCCACCTTCGCTTCGTCCGGTGCTACGACAGCCTCGGTCGCAGGCTGATCCGGAGTGATAGCCGGTGTCACCTCCACAGGGTCTTTTCCCACAGGGTTGTTTGCGAGAAGGGTTTCGAGATCGGCCGGCGGCGCCCATTTCTGGATCCAGAAGTGAACGTTGGCGTTGGGCACGAAGAGCGTCCCCAATGCCTTGATGTTGGCGCCGCTTGTCCCGATAACGCGCCTGGTCATCTCTGCGTCTTCCGGGACAGTCAGGACGATGGTTGTCTTCGGAGCGTTCCCCTCTTTCTCCGTGACGATCTCTTTGTGAACGCGGAGCTTCGATCGCTCCTCGTTGCCCGGTCTGGGCAAGCTCGTGTCGCGGTTGCGACAGCCGCCCGGGGTTAGCTGGTAGAGCTGCTCCATAATCTTAAGCGCTTCTTCGCCAGCGTACTCGACCCGTGCCAGAAGCAAGAGACGAATGATGGTGACGAACTGGGCGAGCGTTGCCGGACACTGACTTAACTCCCAGAAATCCCCGAGGACGCGAAATGTCGCATCGTAACGGCTACCACACCTGATCTGTAGTGGCATGCCCTCCTCGCGAGCTTGATTCATGGCGTGTAGTTCTTTGAAGATCCCAGTGAGAAGCTCGTTGCGAGCGATCAGATCCCGCTCCACTCGGTTGGTGCTGATGTTGAAAGCGGTAATGTTGCCACTACCGTCTAGTACCTTAGAAATAATCATGTTAACCTACCTTATTACTAGAGCCCGAATGCCCTAATGTAATATCTGCATTATATAGACTTTCTCTGAAAAGTCAAGATAAATAGCCCGAAAAATTTGATTCAAAAATGGGAGGGATCAAAAAAGAGGGCCGAACATTTGCTGTTCGGCCCCCAGGGGAGTCCTTGCGGACTAGTTCATGTCGAACGGGACGATAGCGGTCCTGTTCGCGGAGTTGGTGACAACTACCGTGAACGAACCGGTGATCCCTCCGACGTCAGGTACCGTTCCGGCGATCTGGCCAGCCGTGACGGCCACAACTGCCGGATACGAACCCATGGAATTGTCGTCAACGAATTCCACCCTCTCGGTCGTGTCGAACACGCCGTTGAAGATGAAGGCATCGCCGGTAGTACCGGCATTGATGTTCATTGCGGTGATGACTGGGTCCGCTGTGGGCGGTGCCGGAGCCGGAGCAGGAGCTGGAGCCGGTGCGGGCGTTGCCGCTACTTCGGTAACCATTTCAAGCGCGACGATTCTGGCGATGGTAGTGGCCGAGCTTGCGTCGAGCTTCCCTACCTTTGCTTCGAGGTCAGAGTGGGATAGGAATGCCTTAGTGAAGCCTCGTCTTAACTTTCGCCAAACCCAGATGATAAGCAAGAAGACAACGCCACCTACCACCCAACCGCCCCAGGCAACCCAGCCATCGGCCTTGCCGTCGGCAGTTTTCTGAGCCTTTGAAGCCTTATTGTATGTCAAGGCGATCGTGTCATCCTCGGTGCCGAGCTTTCTATCTTCGCCGGCCAATGCTTCGTGAGCTTTGTCAGCAGTGTTCTTGACTAGGACAATCGTGTCGTCCTCGGTACCGATCCGACCGTCCTCCCCAGCCATGTATTTATAGGCTTCGTTCCCATTTTTCTTGGCGAGAACGATTGTATCGTCCTCGGTGCCGAGCTTTCCATCTTTGCCGGCTAGGTGCTTGTAGACTGAGTTGGTCTTTTCGACCAAGCCTCCGTCGCGCTTGCCGTCCTTGCCCTTGGCGCCGAAGACGGTGTCGTCGAGCTTGTCTAGTCGCTTGGTCTGCTCCTTGTCGGAGCTTTGCAAACTTGTGACTCTGCCCTCGGTCGCCGTCTGACGGCGCCTAAGAGCGGAAAGCTCCTGGCGCAGGCGACTGATCTCCTGCTTGGCATTGCAGGAGGCACTGATTGCCTGCCCCCTGACGGCCGGCCGAGTCTCCGTTGCCAAGACCTTCTCGGCTTGACGAACGGTATTCCCCAGCTCTTGGATCCGTGCTTCCTTCGCGGAAGCGGATCCACTATCCTCAATATCGTCTGCTCCGCCCTGAACGGGCGGTAAGCTGACCTGGCCATCGAGGTTGTCGACTGTCCCGCCCTGAACGGGCGGCGGGTTTTCAGGATTTTCGGGAATATATTGCGCAGCCGCGAAGGCCGCGCAGAGAATGACGATAACTGTTGCAAATAGCTTTTTCATCGATGTTACTCTTTGGCCTTTCGGCCGCGAAACGTTTTCCGCGGGCAAAATTGCCCACTGAAATTGTAGGGCAATACTACCAGAGTCAACCTGAAAAGTCAAGGGGTTTTGGGCATATTTTCGAAGCGAGAAAACATTTACTGACCGTTCGTCGCTTCCTGCGAGCTCCTCACTTAATTCCTCGGCCGATTTTTGCCTGACGGCAAAGCCAAGCAATCGGCCTGCGTAAGTCATCAAATGCTTTCTTGCCCCGAAAAGTGGGTTCGAGAAGGATGGGGGGCTAACAGGTATGAGTAGAAGCGCCAGGATAGTGGCTACTCTATTAACAGGTTTGTTCAGAGTAAAGAGAAAGGCCTCGAAACGGGTGCTTCGAGGCCTTCGGGGCGGGTCAGCAAAGGGCTGGCAGGTCGGGCAGGTCGGGCAGGGGCATGGGGCTACAGTAGCTCGAACAGCGACGGGCGGTGTTTATATCCAAAGCAATCTGCTTCAGTTCCGCATCGATTTCGGGGCAAGGTTGGCCGGTGCTGAGTCGAACGAGGGTGTTTTTGGCTCGCTCGAGCCAGGTAAATCCATCTAGATAGTTGTCGTTGCCGCAGGCAAGCAGTCCGAAGAGCAAAGGAATTCGATGATCCTCGGGTGCGTCATCCATCAGCTTGGTGGCAAAACAGGGATCAAACCCCTGCTTGGCGTCGTAGGTTGCTTTCGCAATAATATACGGTTCGTTTGACTTACTCATATCACTTCTCCATTTCGAAGGACGTTGGGATATACTAGTACAATTCTACTACTTTGTCGATGAGGAGGGTCTATTTTTTCGGTCGGAGCGTTGGAAACGGTATTACCTCTTTGATAGAATGCTGGTCGGTCAGAATCATAGTTAGACGGTCGATGCCCATGCCCCAACCAGCAGTTGGTGGCATACCGTACTTCAGGGCTTCGATATAATTTTCGTCGAGCATTTGAGCTTCGTCCCAACCCTTCTCGCGCATTTGGGCCTGTTCCTTGAACCGGGCTTCCTGATCGAGCGGGTCGTTGAGCTCGGAATAAGCGTTAACCAGCTCAAAGCCCCCAGCGGCGATTAACTGAAACTTTTGGGCAGTGGCCGGGTCTTGCTCGTAGCTTTTTGCTAACGGCGCCGTTGAGATCGGATAATCGGTTACAAACGTTGGGGAGACGATTTTTGGCCGCACTTCTTTCTTGAAAAGCTCGTCAACCAACTCGCTCCATACTTTAATCTTCTGACCTTCGAAGGAAATTGTTTTCGCTTTGACGGCGGTGTCGAGTTTGGCGAAAGTGTCCTCGGCGCCGATGTCAATGCCGGTTTCGCCCTTGATTAAGTCACGATACTTCTTGACAGCAAAATTGCCAGAAAAATCCAGTTTCTGTTTCTGGTACTCGATCTTTAAACTACCGCAAGCGACTTTGACAATTTCTTGAATCAAGTCTTGCGTCACTTTCATCAAGTCAACATGTGTCTGGTAGGCCCAGTAAAACTCGCACATGGTGAATTCGGGATTGTGCATATGGGAGATGCCTTCGTTACGGAAATCTGGGCCAATCTCAAAAACCTTCTCAAAGCCACCGACAACTAGGCGTTTCAGATAGAGTTCGTCGGAAACGCGCAGATAAAAATCGGCATCCATAACATTATATTTGGTGATAAACGGCTTGGCGGTGGCTCCGCCAGGGATTGGCTGGAGAACGGGAGTGGTGATCTCAATAAAGCCGTGTCGCTCCAGGAAGTGACGGAGGGTCGAGATTATTTTAGATCGGGTCTCGATGATTTTTCTGGCCTCGGGATTGGTTTTGAAATCCAACGCTCGTTGGCGGTAGCGAGTCTCAACATCTTCAAGGCCGTTCCAACCCTCGGGAATCGGCAGGAGAGCTTTGGCTAACAGCTGGCAGCTGTCGGCTTTCAGCGTCAATTCACCAGCTTTTGTTGTAAACAACGCACCCTTTACCCAGATATAATCGCCGGTATCGAGCAGATCGATCAACTCGAAGACTTCTTTGTTGTCGAGCGAGCTGAAGAGTTGAATCTTGTGATCCTCGTGGGTCAGGTCCAGAAATGCGATCTTTCCGTGTTTGCGGATAGAAGTCAGTCGCCCGACAGTGGCGACTTTGGCGCCTTCTTTCTTGTTGCGAGCTTCTTCGATCGTGATATGTTCCGACGTCGCCGACGGATACGGATTAATACCCAACTTTTTAAGCTGTTCTAATTTGTCTAACCGAATTTCACTTTCCGGCCGAGATTGTTGAGCGGCCCCGTCCTTCTTCATATTATTCTTTTCATCCATTCCCAACCAATTCTACCCGTTCCCCGCCCCAACCGTAACCCCTAACCCCGCTTATTACATATATATGATAAGCGGGGTTAGACTACTCAACGGATTATAATCAAGAGTACCCGGAGAATCGTACGGAGAAATTAGTCGGCTAACGTGATTTTTATTTTTCTACCGAGGGCCAGGGCGTAGTTGAGTAGGAATAGCAGGGAGGGGTTGGTTTTGCCTCGTTCGAACTGGGAGATGACCGACTGGCGTGTGTGGAGCGTTTGGGCGAGGGTCTGTTGGGTCAGGTGCTGGAAGAGCCGTTCTTGTCGTAAGCCTGCAGTTACTTCCTGATACCAATCTTCGTTAATCCTTGGTAGCTCGATGAGGTCTGGGTCTTGGAATGCGGGATTGCGTCGCCGGCGTTGATTGTAATATTTTTTCGGTCCGCCGGTAATTTCAACTAAAAACTCCTGATTGCCTTCGGTGTCAGTTCGTCCTTCGTCCACGCTATTATGCATTCCCAACATCAACTACATCATAACACCGCTTATTACATATATGTAATAAGCGGTGTTAGGGAGGAACGACTAAGTTTTTTCAACTCTAGATAACACTTGCCGCTACCTGTCGAGCAAATGGTTCTCGGGAGTTTCCAGGACCTGTTGGTTGTCGATCTGGTCGATGACTCGGCCGAGTTGACGGCTTCGAGTTGAAGAGACCACTTGAAATTGCTTGCTGGCGGAATCGAGACGGTTGCCGAGGGCGTCGAGCTCACCGCTGAATTTGTCGTACTCTTGGCGAAACTTTTGAACCAGACCAATAATGCCGTGAATGTTAGATTGCATTTTAAAATTAGAGTGAGCCTGCTTGATAAGGCGCAAAAGTGCCACAAACGAGTACGGTCCAGCCAGAATCACTTTTTTGGTCATCGCCTCTTCCCAGATATCGTTGGAGCGTTCGTAAATGTAGCTAAAAATCATCTCGTTAGGGATAAAAGCGACGGCGAAATCGACGGTGTTGTCGTCGGGGTTAATATAATTACGGTTGGCGATATCACCGATTTTTTTGCGGACATCGCGTTGGAATTGGGCAAAATGGCGCTTTTTCTCTTCCGGGTCTTTGGCCTCGGCCGATTTCTGCAAATTTTGGTAAGGGAACTTGACGTCGATATTGATCTTGGTCTGATCGGGCAAAACGATAGTGAAGTCCGGCCGACCTTCGCCGGCCTGCCGTTGAGCAAAATAATCCTGATTGATAACAAATCCAGCCATTTTTAGCAGATCTTCAGCGATTCGTTCACCGAATTGACCGCGGGTTTGATTATTGGACAAAACATTTTTCAGCTCATCGGTTGAACCGCGTAGATCGTCGGCCAGTTGTTTGTGGGTTTCAAGCTCTTTTTTAAGAGCGGAAAACGAGGAAATCCGGTCTTCATCGCTCTTTCGTAAATTACGGTCGGTTTCTTTGAGCTGGAGACGAATTTCGTCAACCAGGGTTTTGATGGCGTCTTTTTTTCCTTCGAGGTCGGTTTTAATTACCTCTTTTTCGGCGCCGAACCTTTCTTTAGCGGCAGCCAGTATTTCTTCGCCGATAGCTTTCAAATGGTCTTGTACACCCATTCGACGATGCAAGAGAGCGTAAGTAATACCGGCGCCTAAAATTACCCCGGCGGCCAGGAAAATTGCTTCATTCATTATATGTATTGTACTGTTTTTAACCCTAAAGTACCCCCACTTGACAGCTTTTGTTCGGGGGAGGAAAATTATTGAACCTGCAACGGCAGGGAAGGTACATCTGTATGGTTCAAAAAGGATTAACATTTCGTCCTGGTAACAGTCTTGCGTTCAATCAAGAGGTGATGAGTTTTATCGAAGACAGCTGTCTTGGTGTTCGGGTGGCGCCTTGTAAGAAGCACCCCTTAGCCCCACAGCTATTTGTCGAGGGCAGAAGCTTGGCCTCTGGGCCAAAGGTTCTCGACAAGTTGGTCGAGTTGGCTCGAGAGCCAAACTGAATGATGGATTAAGGGCAATCCAACCCCAGACCCCGCTACGGCGGGGTCTTAAGCTTTACCCAAAAACAACCGAAAGTTTTTACAAACCTTTCACTCGGTTGTCTACTTGTCGCGAAGTAAGCCCAGCTCGAGCTGGATATAACCGAGCGACATTATCACCAGCCCACCCATCACTTTCAGTGACGGGAAAGCAATCAGCGTTTGGGCGGCGGATACATTGACCCACCAACCCAAAACACCGAACACAAAAATGACCACCCCGGCCAGAATCATAATCATGGCCACGGCTACAAACGACTTATCTTTTCTATTTCCAAACAACATATTCACCCCCTCTTTAATTCATCATAGTCGGCGAGATACGCCTCGTAAAGCTCGCGGACAAACCACTCACTATACACGACGGGATGAAATCCCTTCGTGGAAGTCGTGCAGTTTACCGCCGACTATAGCATCACTCGTAAAGCCCGCCTACCAAACAGTCACCCCGCCTAAACCCAGTTCGGGCAACATCAACTATGACTAAAAATCAACCTAGAAAATTGGCACAAAGCCAATTTTACTGTTGCTTGCCTTTTGACGACATCCACCAAATTAAGGCGATGACGACAACGGCGATGATTACCCACCAGTACCACATCATTTTTGTTAGTCCTTCCTAGGTTCTTAGTCCTATTACGCTAATATAAATTATCGCACTTGCCAGCTGGAACGCAAGCTATCGCTAGCACACCACAAAAACGATGGTCGATACCAGATTTAGCCTCGAACTTTTGAGAACTACTTCTTCGTCGCTGGTAGAGACAGGCCGTTTAGTTTCCAGACTCCATCCACTTTAGCGAGGTGAACGGCACCAAGTCCAGGTACTTCTTCTTTCTTTGTTGAATTGAAAGTTAGAGTCCCAGTGAATGCGTTACCCAGGAGAGTACCACCTGGGGCAACGACGTTACGTGACAAGAAAGATTTGGCATTGTTAACCGCGGTTGTAAGGTCTTTAACGTTAGTCTTTTCCTTAAACTCCGATGAACCGCTATTAAATAACTCCTGGATCTTTCCTTGTTGAGCCAGAGTTACGCTAGATTCAATAAGTTTTTTGATAGGTTCAAGCTCGTCTTTAGTCGTGGCGTCCTCAACCCCGATTAATGTTGAGACAGTCTCGTAATAGGCATCACTATTCTCTTTAGCGGCTACCATAACCGGATGAGCCCCGCCTTGGATATGGAGTTGACGAACAAGCTTGCCATCCTTATGGACGGTAATTGTCGCAACACGAAACTTACCAGGCATGGAGTATTTAACTTTAATATCTCCACCGAGGTTCTTCTTTAAGTCAGGTAGTAGGGTCTTCTTAACATAGGTACTGACATCACCGTTATCGTTTGCCTTAATCTCGGCGATAGGTTGAACAGCGATAATCGCAGCATCAAAAAGTTGCTCAAAGTTTTCGATCTTAAGATCGGTCAAGCCAGTTGAAATTAACAGCTGAACGCCAGGCATCGTAGACTCATCGACATTGAAAGATTTAGAAACCGCGAACATGTAGTTAGCGCCAAAACTTACGTAACGTGCGTCATCAGGGTAGGCCTCACGAGCTGTTTTTAATAACTTTTCTTGGTTCGGGCCACGCTGACTGTACTGGTAGCCAAAGTAACCGCCAACGGCCACGACGGCCACGACGATAATAATAATTAGCCACCGCCACAATTTTTTACCGAAACCACCGACGGCGCGATCGGTGTCGGGGACATTCTGAATATAAGGACTATTGTTTATCATCTGCTGCCACCTTTCATCTATATAATTTAATCTTTACTTCATTCCATAATTTAACACTTCATCCCCGCTCAATCAAGAGCTTGTTGTGGTGATGACTACTGCGTTGGCTCTTGGGTGGCGCCGGTAACCGACCCATTCGGCAGTTGAAGGGTAAAAAGCTTCCATTCCCCGGCTTGTTTCCGAAACGCCAAAGCGCCGGTTTTATTGTTAGCCGGATTTTTGGAGTCGACATAATGGATGGTGGCGCTCATCTCGTCTTTAGTTAAGTTGGAGCCGGAAACCTTGGCTTGTAGAGTGAAGATATCTTTTGATTTGTCGGCCAGCCTATTTATCGCCTCTACGCTCGTCGCTCCTCGAAGATCTTCGTGAGCGAGTCGATACATATCGTCAAACATCCGGTTGCTCAACATAAACGATTGAGCCAACACCAGCAACTTCATTCTTTCATAATCAGAGAATTTGGCCGAAGCCTGACCGACCGATGCTCCGATACTTCGAAACGCTTCACCGTCGTCTTTGGAGATAACGGCGACAGACTGGGGCAAGTTAACGATGTATTGGCGACGAATAACCGCCCCGTCCTTTCTCACTGTTACTTCCGCGGTTCTTGCCTTATCAATCTTGCGATCAGCGAAAGTTACCTCGGCTGTGCCCTTGAAGGCGCCCTCTGCCGATGGCTTGACAGACCCATTTATATATCGTTCGAACGCCTCGTTGTCACCGTTAAGGGGTATTAGCGCTTGAACAGCGATTGCCCCGTCATCGAAAATATTATCGAGGGTGTTGGTTTTGATACCGGCGCCGAAGTTATAGAGAAACTGCCCGCCGGCAACAAGCCGATCGTCGACGGCCTTCTGTTTCGGTACTTCGTAGTAGTAATCGTCAAAACTGATGTAGTAACTTTTTTTCTGGTCAATTGTCTGGACGATTGCCCGCGAAGAGTTGGTGAATTGACTAACAAAAAGACCACCTAAAAAGAGTCCGACTGCGATCAGTAGAGCTAAAAATAATCTCAAGCCCATCCTATTTGCGGGAAAGCTAATCCTCATCGATAGTTAGCATTATAACAGCGTCAGTCTTGGTGGTCTAGATCAACCAAAAAAGGGCCGAAGCCCTTTTTTGGTAGCGTACCTGTAAGTATCAACTAG
>CAYHNZ010000024.1:0-13997 GCA_964358205.1 uncultured Candidatus Saccharibacteria bacterium
GAAGGAGTACGGTGGTTCGGTTGGCTTTCTTCGTCCATTTTGTAATGCCCAAGACTTTTCGGATCACCCAACCACCTGCTCCCAAAACGCCTTCGTCACTAGTTCCCGAAATCAGTAGATTATGGTCAGGCGATGGTTGGTGGTTAGCTGCTTAGTGCTCCTGGCTATCCAAGCGATCGTCCAAGTTAAGCTAGCCTCGGTCGACTCACAAACGACCGATGAGGCCGTTCATCTGTCGGCCGGTTACACTTATCTAACTCGCGGTGATTGGCGTTTTAACCCCGAACACCCGCCGTTAGTAAAACTATTGGCCGCTCTGCCGCTCTTAGCCATCAAACCCCATATCACTGCCGAGATGGAGACTAACTGGGAAAAATCAGAAACCTTATCTTACGATTCCTGGAAGGAAAATCGAGTCTTCGGCGAATCGATGCTGTACGGCGCGGGCAACAATCCCGACCTCCTCCTTTTTTACGGTCGCCTACCGATGGTTTTGCTTACCCTTTTGCTAGGATTAACTATCTTCGCGATCGCCTTCAAGCACTGGGGAGCCGAAGCGGCACTGATCGCCACCGCTCTCTACGCCTTCAACCCAACCGTTAACGGTCATGGCCATCTAATAACGACCGACATCGGCATTAGCTTGGGTTATTTGCTATCAGCTTATAGCTTCTGGCGATTACTCGAAAAACCGACCTGGAAAAATACGCTTTGGCTAGGACTGGCGTTTGGTATCGCGCTGCTCTCAAAACACACGGCAATCATTTTATTGCCGTTTTTCGTCGTCTACGCTGTTGGTCGCTGGAGTTGGCAACGAGACTGGAGCGACTGGCAGTCAGTTACTCTAAAATTTATCGGTAGCTTAGCGATTAGCTGGGTCGTAATTTGGGCAGGCTTTGGCTTTCACGATCGAGAGCTACCCGAGACTGTCGGTGTCTCTACTGACACAACCCAAGCTAACCAGACAGCCAACATTGTGACGAAGCCGAAAGTCGATAAAACCTACCGTCTTCGACCGTTACTAAGCCTATTACCTGGCGATTATAGCAAGGGCTTATTCATGGTTGTTAACCACGTTGGTGATGGGCATAACTCTTTCTTGCTTGGTCAGACGTCTAAGACCGGTTGGTGGTACTACTTCCCTGTCTTACTGTCGGCAAAAACGCCGCTCGCGGAACTACTCTTGGTGGCCATCGGCCTTATGACCGTGATTCGATCACGACCAAAAGAAAAACTAGCCATCGCTTTATTAACCGCTGGGGGAGTCTACCTATTAGTGGCCCTTGGGTCAAAAGCCAATCTTGGAATTCGCCATATTCTGCCCATCTTTCCTATCGCTTTACTGGCAGCAGCTCGGGGCTTGGGGGAGCTACGGCGCTGGCGAGTTTTAATTATCGGTTTGTTGATTTGGTTAGCAGTAACATTTACTGTCAGCTTTCCGACCTACCTCGGTTATTACAATGAGTTGGTTGGCGGAACGAGTAACGGTTACCGGATCGCCACCGACTCCAACCTCGACTGGGGTCAGGACTTAAAACGGATCGAACAGTTTGTCGCACTCCACCCGGGCGAAAAGTTTTACATCGATTACAGTTGGGCTGGGCTATCGTCGCTTGATTATTACTTAGGACCAGACCAGTACATACCAATTGAGGACTGGCGGTCGGGTCAGGTAGGGCCAGCTATCTTTGGTGCTACCGCCTACAACTATCCGCCTTTTATCGATCATTGCCTTGACGCGTATCAAATTACACCGGGGGTATTCACTTGTAAACTCGTAAACAAATGAGTAAAAACCAACCCCCGCTTTTATCGATAGTTGTTCCGGCCTACAACGAAGCGGCGAGAATCGGCAAAACATTGAAAGAGATTTCTAATTATTTTGAGAAGCGAGGCGATAGTTACGAAATTATTGTTGTCGATGACGGTAGCCGTGATGACACTCAAGCGGTTGTAGAAAAGTTAGCGCTACCCAACTTGCGGCTCGTGTCATACGGTAATAACCGTGGCAAGGGTTTCGCTGTAAATTTTGGGGTCAAAAGTAGTCGGGGCGAATGGGTGCTGTTTACCGATGCGGACAACTCAACACCGATCAATCAATTCGATCGACTCTGGCTTCAAACCGATAGCCATCAAATTATTATCGGCTCACGCTATCTCAAAGATAGCCACATCGCGATCAGGCAAGGGGTACCGAGAATTGTTCTCGGCCGGCTTGGTAACTTGCTAATAAGAGCGCTCCTTTTACCAACAATCCGCGATACCCAATGCGGTTTTAAACTTTTCAGCCGACGGGCGGCAGAAGATATTTTTGCCGCTCAAACTATTTGGCACTGGGGCTTTGATATGGAAATTCTGCGAATCGCCACCGAACATGGTTTTAAAATCAAAGAGGTGCCGATCACTTGGCTGAACGATGAGGAGTCAAAGATTCAATCTAACCGGGTCTTTGCCAAGACGCTGATGGAACTATTTACGATCAAGAAGAATTCGCTCTTTGGCCAATATCGCCAATCTGGTCCTTCGGCAACCGGACTCTTTTTACATTTTGCTGGCGTTGGAGCGATTGGGACAATTCTTGATTTTGCTGTTATCAATGTCGCCCATCTTTCGTTTGGACTTGATCTTAAGTGGGCACTATCGCTAGGATTTATCGCCGGTACTACTAATAACTACTTACTTAATTCCTTGTGGACTTTCGATCAAAAATTGACTTGGAAAAAGTTCTGGCGGTTCATTCTTGTATCCGTTATTGGCTTGTTGCTCAACAATCTCATCGTCCTAACACTAGCTAGTGGTTTTAGCTGGGACTACAATCTCGCTAAGTTCTTAAGTGTCTTTATTGTCTTTTTCTGGAACTTTCTGGCCAACAAACGCTGGACGTTTGATTAGTCTTCGACGCGAATAATTCCGTTCGGCACAGCAATCTTCTTGGTCACGTTAAAGACATTCAGGGGTTTATTGAAGAGCATTCGCGTTTGGGAATCGATTGCTGGTAAAGCCGAAAAGAGTACCGCCGTTACACTTAGAAGGATTGGCGCCAAAATCCACTCCTTGACTACAGTTAATGCGTATATGGCTCGGCTTCCTGGTCGCGGCGGAACGATCATCGACGCGATGGCCATGGTTGTAATCATGCCGATCCAGGCGGCTAATAAAAATGCTCGATAGACAATCGGGAAGTTATAGCCCAGAACCGAATTTTGGAAACTTACATTTAGCACGGCTGGAAGCCAACCGATCAGCAGAATAAATGATTGAGTCGCTAGACTCCAGTGAGATTCAAATAATCGGCCAAACTGAAGCCACTTGTAGAAGAAGGGGATCGAACCGTTACCGAAAGATCGAGCGAAAACATACGGTACATCCGAGACACCCCAGAACCAGCGTCGACGCTGAAGATACTGCTCCCGAAATGTCTGGTACATATTTTCACCCTGAACAGCGTCCATATAAACCGGCACGAAAATTGGCACAATATGATGGTTGCCGTTAAAAACAAAATACGACCGCCAGTACTGATGACCGTCTTCAACAATCGTTTCAACCGACCAAAAATCGGTTTCAACAAGCGCCCTTAAACTCTGGGAATGCGCGGAGAAGTTTCGGGCGTAGTGCGGCCGCATCGCTTGAATCATCTGCCAGAAACTTGAGCCCATCGCCGTCATCTTGACCGCCAAAGGGACTTGCCAAATGTTATTGAAAAACATCGGCAGTGGCTGAAAGCTCTTGTGATGCGGGTCGGGATCGTTCAGAAACGCCCAAGAAACATTGCCAAAATAGTTTTTGTCGACACGATTATCGGCGTCTAACGTTGTGACGATGACGTCGTCGCAGTTAATCTTTTTGTCGTCAATATACTCTAGCGCTCGGCGAGCTGACCAAGTAATGTTTGGTCCCTTACCTCGAACTTCACCAGGGATATCACCGGGGTGAAAAGTCGTTAACAAGCCGCCGAATGAATGCTCAAATTCGTGACGCAATGTTTTGGCGTACTCGGGTGCCAGCTCGGTTTCTCGCTCCTCGAAAGCGATGACGACAATCAACTTTTTAGATAGGTAGTTACTATCCTTAATCGCTCCTAAGGTATGACGCAAAATTGAGATGTCTTCTTTGTAAGTCGGGACGATTGCCAAGTGATAAAGATCCTCCCAGCGAGCTGGGAATTCCGCCTTCAGCCGAACCAGCCAATCAACTTTCTGCTCGCGACGGTAGCGCCGGTATCCAGCAAGCAGGTAGTTGGTCATAATAATAATCCGCACCACCCAGTAAATTGCAAAGAGCAGAACGAAAGTGGCGACGAAACGCGGCGAGACGAAAGACAGGGTTAGTAGTCCTAAAATCGTCACCCAAGTAGCAAGGCCGGGGATAATTTCCCAGAGTCGCTTGATACCACCCATTACTAGAGACGGCCCACGTTAATTAAGTTGAGAAGATAAAAAATTGTCACCACTACCTCCATGGTTACTAGAAAAATTAGAGTCAGTACTCCCATCTTAGCGTTAATTCGGTCGGTCAGAAAGAAAAGAGTGCTATCAATCGCGTAGAGAACAACCAGCTGTTGATAGACGGTCAGGTTGGATGATTCGGCAGCTCGCGCCAGCCAAAATAAACCGACTAAAAATAGCGTGCTGACGAACCACCAAAAACGGCGCTTGTTGATCAGCCGTTGATAACGGTTGGTCACCAGCGAGAAATTAAGTCTCATCAAGTGCTTGCATTATGTTCTCTAGGGGGATTTTCGCTAAAGCGACGACCTTGTCGGCTCCGCCGTAATATAAATGGATTTTGCCGTGGCTGACAATTGCACCGGTGGGAAAAACGACATTATTGACCACGCCCCGTCTTTCCCAGTCAAAATGCGGCGACATAAATGGGTGTTTGGTCCGCTTCAAGACAACGGCCGGATTTTCTTTGGCTAAAAGAACGGCACCGATCGAATAGGTATGGCTGGCCGAAACTCCGTGGTAGAGCAGTAGCCAACCGCCCTCAACTTCGATCGGCGGACAGGCGGCTCCAATTTTAAGTTCTTCCCAAGGTTCTTTGGCGGTCATCATTTCGATGCTACCTTCCCATTTTTTCAGATCCCGCGATCGAGCAATAAAAATGCTCGGATCGACCCGATGGATTAGCCAGTAATAACCGAGGTGACGCTCCGGCACGATCACCGCATCTTTACTGTCGATATCGGGCAGCAGAACTCCCAATTTCTGGAAAGAACGCATGTCTCTGGTTTTGAGCGCACTGACTCGAATCCGCCACGGCGTGCCAGGCGTATTTAACGACTGCGCTGTAGCTGTTTGTCCAGCTAGGTACACTGATACGGCAGTGTATGTAATAAAAATATCTCGACCAATAATGGTCGCCCGTGGATCTTCAACCCCCAATCGCTCGTGAGGATTGTTGGGATCGCCTTCAAAAATTGGCTTGTCAAAGCGGGTGAAGGTCTCGCCGTCTTCTGAAATGGCTAACCCAAATCTCGAGATATGGTCACTGCCAACCGCTCGGTAGAGTAAGTGAATTTTACCGCCGAGCTCAACCGCCGCTGGATTAAAAACCCCGCCTTTCTCCCACCAAATCTCTCTCGGCTCTAAGACGACCTGTCGTGGAAAGTCCATGGAAGCAATATACCTTAAGACAGTCATCTAATCACCTAATAACTGAATTGTCGAAGTGATATTATCGGTTTTTACTTCTTTGAAGATTTGGTTACTACAAGACGTAGTCGAGGAGCGAGCGAAGCAACATTTGAAAATTATTTTGAGGCTCTTGCCACTCGGGGCAAAAAGGATATGATAAAGGCATGAAAACGATTTGGCGCTTGCTGGCAATCAGCTTACTGCTTGGAGCTTTTATTCTGCCGGCTCAAGCCGCTGAATTTCGTTCCGAAAAGGATTCGGTAGTTGTAAAAGAGACCGAGACCCCGAAAGACCTTCACTTAGTTGGTAAAAATATAATTGTTGACGCCGACACGACTGGAGATTTATTGCTGGCTGGTGAAACTATTTTGGCCAACGGCAAGGTTGAGAATAGTTTATTTATCGCCGGAGGCACCATAACAGTTCGTAGTCATGTTTTGCGTCATGTGCGTATTGCCGGTGGCACCGTCACCCTATCTGGCAGGGTTGATGGTGATGTCTATATCGCTGGTGGGGATGTCACGATTGCCGACTCGGCCGAGATTATGGGCGGACTATATGTTGCCAGCGGCACGCTCAACATTAGTGGTAAGGTCTTGGGTCAGTTGAAAGTTGGTGGTGGCGAGGTCATCATCGACGGCTCGGTCGGATCGACTAAAATCTACGGCGACAGCGTTCGCCTCACCAATAAGGCTAAAATTAACGGTGATTTTAATTATGAGGCGGCTAAGCCAGCATCGATTGATACCGCCGCCGTTATTACTGGCCAGACATATTACACCGAGCCCCCACAAGTTGATAGGTACGGCCTCTTTTTCGGCTCTGCTTTCACTCTTGGACATCTCTTGCGTTTGCTCGGTGCCATTCTGCTTGGCTGGCTTTTAATCCGCTTCTGGCCGCGCACATCTCGCAAGGTCGTCGATTTTGCAGTTGGCTCACCGATGTCGGCGATTGGCTACGGTTTACTATCTTTCTTTCTAGTTTCCTTGGGTGGCCTAGTTCTTCTGTTCACCATCGTCGGTATGAGTTTAGCTGGCGTCATCCTTACGCTATGGTTGCTAACCATGATGCTTGGTTCAATTTTTGGCAAAATAACGCTCGGCAGTTGGCTTTACCGTCTTTTCAAGCACGATGAGAGTTATCAGCTAACTATTGGTACGGTTTCCCTGGGAATAGTTGTCAGCTCAATCTTGATGCTCGTACCTGTTATCGGACCGCTGGTTGTCTTCATCACCTTCTTACTTGGGGTAGGATCGGTTTTCAATCTAATACTTCACTCTCTAGAAATTGCTCCAGCTAGTCAGACAGATATCGGCGGAATCTCCGACCCCGAAAAGAGAGTAATCCCGCCACCAAACTAACAGCACTCATTGGTAACGTTTGGTTACTACTGGTCTGGGGTGTGGTGGTGGTTTCGGTTGCTCCAACTAAAACGGGCGTTGGACGAGATTCCTCGGCGACGGCAATGGTTTTATTGGCGACTGGTTTAGCTGTGACGGTGGCCTTTTTAGTAGTAGCTGCCTTCTTCGGAGCAACCACCGGATCGGGGCTAGGAGTTGGAACGGTCGGTTGGAGGCGAGATATCAATTGGTAGTCAGCTGATAGAGCCCAGGCCTCAACTTGATCGCTAGCACTATTCCAATCAACGACGGCCGGCGTCACAATTTGGTCTTCAGCTTGAAAAATAGTTTTAGCCCCTTCGAAGTGTAGCTTTAGCGCCCCGGCTAATAGTTGGAAAAGAGCATCGTCAGTGGAAACATTGCTAATTGTGCCCTTAAGAGCAGCCGTTCGACCAAGATAATTGGTCGCTTCATCGACATTAATTGATGGCGCTGTCCAAGACGTCAAATCGCCAATTTCCAAGTCGGCTAGGGTATCAAGAATGATTCGCTTGGTTTGACTGGAGCTAATTTCACCAGTGGCAACAGCCATTTTTTTAGTAACGTTAGGTAAAGAACCGCTGGATTTGCTTAGGTAAACTTGGATACCGGCGTCGGCCTGCTCTAGGTAAATTACTTCTGCGCCAGCGATACCGGGGCCAACAGTCAAGACCCCGTCAACTTCAACGAGAGTTCCGACTGGCAATTGACGAGTCTCAACCAAAGACAGGGACATCGTCGGCTTGGTCGGTAGAGTAATTCGGCTCCAATGAGTAAAGTCTGTTGTTTTGTAAAGATTGACATTGCCATTTCCCGATTGGGTGATGACCGACACAAAGCTAGCCATTTCGCCGATTTCAACCGCCTGAATCGGTGAGGTTGTTGACGACCAAGGATTAACCTTAGTGAATACGATTGAGTCGGTCGGGGCGAACTGGGTCAGCGAGCCGGTGTTCCAAATCAGTAATCCCAGCGGTGTCTGGTGAGCAGAGCTAAACGAGCCAACGGCAGTAATTAACCGCCATTCACCGACGACAGTTGAAATTTGGGGCTTAGCTCCTCCGATCAATAGTCCGCTCGAACCGATAATCGGAACGACCGTGCCGGAGCTAGTAGCGGTCAGTTCAATCAATTTTGGCGAGGCTGATTGCCAGTCTAATTCTTGCCAGTTATTGCCGGTTATTTTAAACAAGATTCGACTGCCATTAACTACCGTTTGATCGACCTCAAGTTGGGTTAGCGTTGGTAGCAAGACGCTGGTTGTTACTCCCGCTTGCCAGACGTGAAAGAGATGCTCGTCCGACAAATCCCAACCAGTTATCATCCCACTTGAGAAGTTGACGTCCTGAATCGGGACTAGATTTAGTCTGACCCATTGGTCAACAGCGATCGGTTGGTGGATAGTACCGTCAAGGCAAGCCAAGGCTAATATCGGTGTTTCGATTAGACGCGACTCGGCACAATTTACTTGGGTGGCTAACTGCCAACCGTGCTGATTGCGCCAAACTGAAACGGTAGAACCAGTTTGCTGTAGATAAAGCAAATTTCCGTCCGACTCGATAATCCGCCCCAATTCGTCACTCGATCTAACCAGCGGCGGAACAATTGTCTCAAACTGGTCGCTCGACCGAAAAATGGTCAGACCGACTTCGGAACCAGTTCGTCGAAAAACAATCAGCTTATCGGCCGTTGATTTAAGGGTAATTTCCGTCGCTGGCGCGACACTGGTAACTGCACCAAATTTGAGCGGCTGATTCTGTCGAAGAAGATGTTGTTTCGAGTCAATTTCGACCACCAACCAAATTCGATCGCCGAAGTGAACCGACTGCTTGATAGTAGCTGACTCCGGCAAAGAAATTAATTGCCAGGGTCGAGTTTCGTTTTTTTGGCGATAAAAACCGCTGTTCGCATTAAAAAAGGTGCCGTTATTTTGTAAAAAATCATGAGCCAAAGCGACTTGGGGGGTAAGCAAGATCACTAGAAATAATAATATGCGCTTAATGTTCCTCCTCGGCGATGATTTTGCGACGCAACTCTAGGATTACTCGCGCCAAACGGTTGGGGTCGGGCAGATCGGCTACGCTAAAAAATCCTTGAATGCCACCCTTGATCTTACTGTCGGAAGTGCCTTCACCGGCCGTTTCAACAATTAAGATGCCGTAGTTGAAGTATGTTTGGAGTAAACCGTTAGTCTGGGCGGAAACATTCTGGACTTGTCGCAAATCTAGCTCCGACACCTCCCGCGACAGTAGTCCCTTCTGATTAACATTGAGCAGGCGCTGACCAGTGATGAAAATAATGTCGTAGTAATAATCAATCCAGGCACCGAATAAAAAAGTTAGTAAAAAAAGGTAATAACCCGATATCCCAACCACCAAGAATTGGGCGTAGTTGGTTAGTAGGTCTTTGAGGACTAAATTACCAACAAAAACTAGTAATATTGGGAAAATAACCATAAAAAAGACGATCCCTAAAGTGCCTACAAAGCCTGCCCAGTGGTGGCGGACAACATAAAGAATCTTTTCGTCCGGATGCAAATTTAGGTAGAGAAAGGCCTCTTCGTTAGCGTTAACTTCCTCGTTAATTAGGTGCGTCATCAACAAAATCCTCCGGACTTTGGAATTTCAAATTTCGATTTTCTAACTCTGAATGAAGTGAAGAGCGAACGAAGTGACATTTCTAATGCCATTGACGGTGTCATAAATTGGTTAAGTAAAGACCGCTAATAATTAAGATGGTCACGATTAAGCCCAAATGAATGACCAACAAGGGGATTGAGGCATCGCCGGGCAAACGAAAACGAAAGATTTGGAAAAAGTAGAGCAGATTGATTATTAATATCATCAGGAGAAAGCCAGCGTAAACACCCACCGCAATCGTGCTTGATAACATAAAATTAGAGTAGCCCAACTCGGCCGTTACGGGAAGATGTAGGTGACATTGCCGTAGAGCGTTGGATTCACCCCCAGTCGCTCGCCATAGCTTCGCGAGACCGACCAGTTGTATTCCTCAATATCGATAGTGCCGTTGGCGTTGACGCGATTGACCCAAGCGGCGTGGCCGTATGGTCGGTTCGGTCCAGTCGGTATTGAGATGACGGAATTAGCCCGGGGAGTGGAGCTAGTTTGATAGCCCTGATCTCTCGCCAGCGCTGGCCAGTTCCAGGCGCTACCCTGCCCGGGTCGAGTGTTGTAGAACACCAACCCAAATTCGGCTTGAAATTTCCAAGCCGCAAATGAAGTGCATTGGCGTTTATAATAAAGCCAGGGATCGACGGCGTAAGCATTAGGTTCGTTGGCCCATGGATATCCGCCAGTCCCGCCGATCAGCAGCTGGCCATTGCCAGAGGTGCGCCGGGCATCGTAGATGGCCTGGCTAATTGACTCCTGCTCGCCCTGTAGTTTTTTCAGCAGGGCTTCGTATTGAGCTTGTTCGCCCTGGGTTTGGAGGAGGAGGTAATTTTTCTGGGTTCGGCGACTATTGAGAGCGTTCTTGGATTTGGTTAAGTCTTGTTTTAAGCTAACCAAGCCGGTTTTTTGAGCGAGGCTTTCGTTTTGCTTGCTCTCAAGCTCGGTTTTGGTAGCGTTCGTTTTATCGATATTGCCTTGCAGTTCAGTCTGCAAAGACTGAATGTATTGCGACTGCGAGACCATCTCTGTCAGGGATTCTGAGGCCAAAAGTGTATCAAGCGGACTGGCTTGCGACAGCTCGTAAAGTGAGATGTAAGCGTTACGTAACTTCAGCTGTAATGCATCAAGTTCAGTTTGGGTCTGGTCTATATCAACGGTCAATTCGCTGATAACTTCCTCGGTCACAGCAATTTGGGCTTCGGTGTTAGTGATATTGTCTTGGGTTTCGCCAATGTCTTGATCGAGACCGCCAACAATGCCGGTCAAGTCGCTGACCTCGCCTTTCTTCAACTCGAGCTTCTTTTTACTTTCATCGGCCTGACGGCGCAACTCGGCTTGACGCTGAAGAAGCTGACTCAAGCTCTCGGCGTTAGCCTGGGGCGGAGACAATAAACCAATCAGCCCAATCACGGCGACAAAAATAATCACCAACTTTGCCAGTCGACTTCTAGTTATCATGACCTATTTAGTGTAACAGAGCCGTCAATGCTGACTATGGCAAAAGTTCAAAATTGGCATGATCTGTAATTTACATTCTCCAACCTTAATACACCCCTGGGGTGTAAGTGGTTTTACAAGCGTTAACCTGGGCGCACCCCTGGGGTGCGATTCGTGGTTAGGTAGCAAACTATTAGGCCTTGAGGAAGCGGCGGACGGAGATGGAGCTGACAACGACGCCCAGCAGGACGCCGATAGCCAGTTGGATGCCGACTAGAGTCCAGAGATTTAGCACGATGAGCTGGAAGAAGTCGACACCAAAGCTGGCAAAAACGGTGTTGATCGAGGACGAGACAAAATAAGCAATGATTAGCAAAAAGGCGGTCGTGAAAAATGTTCCCAACACGCCGTAGAGAATCCCTTCAACAATAAACGGACCACGGACAAAGGCGTTCGAGGCGCCGACATAGCGCATAATCTCAATCTCGTCTGATCGCGCATTGATAGTAATACGAATAATATTCATCACATTAAAGACAGCAATTATGCCGAAAAACAGACTTAGAAAAAGGCCAGCTCGTTGAACGAATCTGGTAATTGAAAGTAGTCGGTCAACCGTTTCTTTGTTTTTTGAATACGACACGCATTCGTTACAAATAATTTCTTGACTATCTTGGGTGGCGATGGTCGTAACTAAGCTTTGGATATTGTCGGGATTTGTCGTTCTAATTTGTAAACTTCTCGGCAGAGGGTTGTAAGATTCTCCAACCGGACGCTTTATGTTTTCGTTTATCGGTAGACGATTCCAGATCGTTAGAGCCGCGCGTTTATCTGTAAAAGTAACCTCGGCTACTCCGTTTTGAAGTTTAATCCGATCTCCAAGTGCTGTAATATCGCTGTCTAATACCGTGTCGTCACGAAAATAGATTGTTAGGTCAATTTTAGAGCGGATTGTGGTCGCTAGGTCGCGAACAATCAGGCTCAAGACTAACGATACTGAAACCATGGTGAGTGTTAGCGTCATTAGTAGCGTCGCACCAAGTGTCAGCCAGCGATTGCGCCAGAAGTTGTGATAGCCAAGCTTGAGAATTCGTTTAAAGGTTTCCATGACCTACGGCAGCTTCTGGCTTCTAGCACCTGGCTTCTGGCTTGGAACTAATTCATTTGGCCAGTTGCTAGTAGCTAGTTGCCAGTTGCTAAAAAATTGAAAATTTTTTGTCATATAACGTACTTCCCTGTTTTTTGGTCGCTAACCAACTTGCCGCCCTTCATTAAAAGTACTCTCTTCTGAATTCGATCGACAGCCTGACGGTTATGAGTCGCTAAAATCACCGTCGTCCCCTTTTGGTTGATGCGATAAAGTAGGTCAATAATTTCGAAGGTGTTAACGGGGTCAAGATTACCAGTTGGTTCGTCGGCAATTAAGAGTTTCGGGGCGTGAATTAGCGCTCGGGCAATCGCCGTTCGCTGTCGCTCTCCGCCAGAAAGTTCTTCGGGATAATTTTTTTTACGCCGCCCCAGATTAACTAAGTCGAGAATTTTTTCGACGCGACGCTTGATTTCGACCTCACTAACTCCACATACTTCAAGGGCAAATGCGACGTTTTCCCAGACGGTTTTTTGGGGCAAGAGCTTAAAATCCTGAAAGACGACACCGATCTTGCGTCGGTAATAAGGTAATTCGCTACCTCGTAAATCGGCCAAATTCCGCCCGGCGACAAAAACCGTACCGCTCGTCGGTGACTCCTGTTTGGTTAAAAATTTAATCAAGGTTGTTTTACCAACTCCGCTCTGACCGACCAAACAAACAAATTCGCCTTCATAAATAACGAGATCGATGTCAGCCACAGCCACTCGGTTACCGTATTTCCTAGTTGCCCCCTTCATTTCAATCAGCGGTACTCTGACCCTAGAGCTGTCGACTGGTCTTGCGACTTTCGGCGTACCGATAGTTAGGACATCTTGCATCACCTTGACCATACCAGGGCTAGCTCCGCAAGGGTAGAGCAAGCGTTGGCGCCAAGGCTAAAGTTACAAGGCTAAAGGCTAATGTAAATACTAATTCTCAAGTTTCAAATGTTATTCATTGAGACTTGTTACTTGAGACTTACTTTGAACGGACCGCCAGCTGGCGGTGAAAAGCGATCCGCCGTCCGCCAACTGGTCGGAGGCGGAGACAAATCAGACTTCAGACTTTAGCCTTAAGACTTGACAGTTAGATTTGAACTTGACTATTTTACGGGGATTTATCCTACCTATCGCAACTAGAGCACAAATACCCCGATAACGGCGGCGGCCATCAAAAACATCACTAGGTAGCCCAAGAAGTTGCTGACCGGTGAGTTGGTGTGCGAGCCCATTAGTTTTTTGTTGTTAACGATATGGAGAATGGCAAAAATTAGAATTGGGGCGGTAATGCCGTAAAAGACACCGGTATAAAACAGGGCTTTGATCGGATCGATTCCTAGTAGTGGGATTAGTAGGCCGACCAAAGTTGAGACAATAATCACCCCGTAGAACGGCTTGGCTTGATGAAACTTCTTGTTCAACCCCTCCTGCCAGCCCATGACTTCGGCCAGAGCGTAAGAGCTACTTCCAGCTAAAACCGGGATGGCCAGCAGGCCCATACTGACAATGCCTAGGGAAAAGACGACATAGGCGTACGACCCAACAAATGGTTTGAGAGCTTCGGCCGCTTCTTTTGCGGTATTAATTTGGGTAATGCCGTTGGCGTTGAGAGTCACAGCCGCCGCTACGATAATAAACCACATCACCGCATTGGAGACGAACATGCCAATCGTCACATCCTCCTTCATGTCTCGCAATTCGTGCTTGGTCACAATCCACCGCGCCATAAAGCGCTTCAGCTTGGTCTGCTTGTCTTCAACCTCCATCGAGGTTTGCCAGAAGAA
>CAYHNZ010000025.1:0-13941 GCA_964358205.1 uncultured Candidatus Saccharibacteria bacterium
GGGACAAGTCGGCGGGGTAAACCGTTTTCTTTTGGCGGGAAAATCACGAAAAACCATTGACCCTTTCGCTGTGTTCAGCTAGAATCTACTAGCACCCCAAATCACGAGGCATATTATGACAAATCAGTCCTTTTTCGAAGTCTACCAGATCCAGTTCTGCGGCGACGATTACTACTGCGGCGACGAGTGGAGATCGATCCTCAAAAGTTTCTTGTCTGGCATCCACAACAACGAGCCGGCGGTCATGCAACGTCCGAAACTACATTTCTCGGACGAGAGCGGCAAACAATCAATCACGTTGCGCTACGAGCCGGACACCAAAACTTTTGTCGCTTACGGCCACAGCACTAAGGAGTCGATAAAGTTGCCGGATTGTGGCGTTCGGTGCGCAACAAGCCCAGCCTTTGTTGATGCCGCGTCAGCTTTGACAGACTTCCTCTACATCCCGTCGCAAAGATACGTCAAGATTTACCTGTTAGATGACGGCGAGTTCGTTTTGGAAAAGACGGTCGACGGCAGGCTCGCGGTGGCAACCCACAGTATCGTCGCCGACATCGTGGCATACGCCTCAAAGCCCTAGACTGCAACCAGTCCCACCTCGGCTTCGCCCCACACGGGCGGAGCCATTTTCTTTTGGCGGAAATGTGGCTGTAATCTATTGATTTCTGAAAGAGCTTTCGCTACAATCTTCTCGTGAACATTAGCGGTTTTGGCCGAGCTTTACTCGCAGGCCTCTTTCTCGTCATCTTCGTAGCCATAGGTTGCGACACTGCCGAACCAGAGGGCTCGCATCCCGAAACGTACCTCTCGAACCAGCGGTATCAACAAAGGGCCGATCGAATTGCGCAAGATCGGCGGGAGGCGGTTCGTCAGTCTGACGCCATCCTCGATTACTCTCAAAAGTTTTTAGGCACCTCGATGAAGGTCGTCGACAAGCAACCGATGCGCAACGATTACCTCGGCGGCGACGGTTGGCAGTTCGTGGTCGAAAGTAAGCTTGGACGGACAACTGTTTGGGGTCGTCTCGGCGATCCGGTTTTCGACGAAGCAGCGGTAGGTGACTCCGTACAGATAGGTGACGACTTCCGTTCCTTCTCTCCGTCGACACCGGGCGAAGCACTCTCATTCACTCGCAAGTAAAGGCGAGCATATGAGGGGATCGAGCTTCCGAGCTACCAGTTCTCACCGCGTTGACCCCACCGGCAACGCAATTACACGGTTTCGTGCAAATGCCAACCAGGCAAATGCACGGAGCCGTTTTCTTTTGACCAGATCCTTGATTAAAGGTAACGGGTCAGCTAAACTACGACATATAAAGTTGGTGAACATATGACTTACATACGACAAACAATAGCAGCCAATTCGAACCTCATACTGCGCATTCTTCAACCAGAGAATGCGCCCAGACTTTTCCAGCTCGTTGACGAAAGTCGTGAACGTCTAGGCCGGTGGTTACCTTGGGTAGAGCACACCAAGTCCGAAGCTGATTCGCTGACTTTCATTCAGCAAGGACTTCTAGACCTTGAGGACGACAAAGCCTTTCATTACGGCATTTGGTATGACCGCCAGCTTGTCGGCGTAATCGGCGCCCATGCCTGGAGAGCCGACGAGAAATTTCTCGAGATCGGCTACTGGATCGGAAAAGATTTTGAGGGCATGGGAAT
Organism: uncultured Candidatus Saccharibacteria bacterium; assembly: GCA_964358205.1. Lineage (GTDB taxonomy): Bacteria > Patescibacteriota > UBA1384 > 2-12-FULL-50-11 > 2-12-FULL-50-11 > JANLIQ01. The sequence continues at coordinate 1,665 of CAYHNZ010000025.1, forward strand.
TATGACCCAAGCCTGTCGAAATCTAATAAGCGAGATGTTCATAGGCGATAAGGTTCGGACGATTCAAATGTGCTGTGACCCAGCCAATGATCGAAGTTCGGCGATCCCAAAACGACTACTTTTCGACTGCATCGAACGATCCAGGAAAAGTGACGAAGAAGCAGGAGGAGAGATCGATGTATACCAGATCACCTCGGGTACCTGGAAGTAGCTCTGTCAAATACGGTTTCGCCCCATCCGGGCGGAGCCGTTTTCTTTTGGCGGGGAAATTAAAAAGCCCGCCGTCTGGATTAACGGCGGGAAGTGACTTTCGAGGCTGATTACAGCGGTATGACAACCTGCAAGCGCAGGCGGGCAGGTGCTTTGCCGTTGATTGACCACGGCTGGAAGTGGATTTTGACTGAGTAGGCACCGCTCCGAAACCTTGCAGTTAATCCTAACCTGATCGGCGCAGGCTTACCCTCTGTCTTTGTTACCGAAGCGACCAATCCAAGATCTAGGTCGTGGGCAACTGTCCAGCGGCTGCTGGCTTCGGGGACGTAGAGAATGTGCTCGCCTCCATTTACCGGCAAGTATTCAGCTACATCGGCCGACAACTTAGCTGAGCCAAGTTTGCCTCTATAACTAAGCCAAGGCAGTATGTAGTCCTTGCCATCGTGCTCCGTTCGGGCGAAATACCCGCTAAGAGTTAGACCAGACCCCAGGCTACACAGTTGACCGCCTAGGTTGATTTCCGCTTTCTCGGTGTTCCAGCTCAGAAAGTAGAGTTCCCAGCGCCCAGCAGTTAGGCCGGTGCTATAGGCCGGCAACTTGACCCCTTCGATCAAGTCAACCCGCTGGAAAAGGGTGATGTTAGGCCGGGAACCAGTCTTTGGTCCCTGGGCAGTGACGATAACGGCAGCCAGCATAGTGGCAACCAACGCGATGAGTTTCATTTTTTCTCCATGCCCTATGGGCGGAAATGGACGAGGTCGAACATTGGGGTTAGATGAACCACAGTATGCTCGACGTTTAGATCGCAAACGAGATCGGCGATGTCTTCGTCGGAAAACCGAGTGAATTCACCCATAGTAGTGGTGACGATGTTCCCTTGCGCCGTAAGTATCTCGGCACCGAGTGACTGGTAATACTCCTCTAACCAGTCGGGACTCGTTGGTTTCCAAAAGGAAACAACGCAATCACCCCCCGACCTAGCCAGGCTCAAAAGCTTGATTAGCAACTTTTGCCGCCGACTCGGTGCGATGTCGCAGGAGCCAGGCAAATTGTATGAGGCAAAGACTAGGTCAAAGAGTCTAGGTGGCTGAAAGTTAAAGATGTCCTCTTCGACAAGCTGGACATTCGGCACATCTTTCAATCTTTCTGCTGCTAGCGCGACCATACGCGAGTTGTAGTCAATACCCACAACCTCCTGAACCAATGGAGCAATAAACTCCATTACCCGACCCGGACCACATCCGACGTCAAGTGCCCGCTTGTTACTACCCGCTATGCATGCCAAATAGCGATTCTCTGCCTCGAAGTATTCTGCCATTTCTGGCAAGGGAACTGACACGGCCTTTTTGAAGTTTTCAAAATACTTATTGGAACCAATCATGTGCTCCTCCTCTGTTAAGATTCACCCTTATTCAGGGTGGTCGTATTCTACTACTCCTAAAGTTAAAGTCAATAGTTTTAACCTTAACTTTTTTTGTTTACTTCTGTGAGGTAATTTGTTAGTCTTGTAGTGTCGAAGTGTTTAGACGTTATGAAAACAACAATCATTGCCAGCTCGCTCCAAGGATTAGGGTTTGACCAAAAGGAAATAGATATTTACCTAGCCTGTTTAGAGATCGGCCGTAGCAGTTTACTACCTATTGCTCGCAAAGTTAGCGAGCCACGCAACACCGTCGCCTATACTCTAGAGAAACTCGAAGAAAGAGGTCTGCTTAATATCACCAAACACGGCACAAGACGGCATTACTTAATCAAACCGCCACAGGCAATTGTTCAGCTTCTGCAGACTCAACGAGATACTATCAACAACAAACTTCAAGCGATCGAAACTGCACTGCCCCAACTGAATAACTTATACACCCAAGGATCCGAGCCAGTAGTAACAACGTATAGAGGTCGTGATGAAATTCGTACACTCTACGAAGTAATTCTTGACTCAGCGGTTGATGAAATCTGGTATGTCGGTGAATACAACCAAATCGTTGAGATCGTTGGCGAGAACTACTTAAAGGGCTGGATTAAACGACGCGTCGGGAAGGGTATCGCCACAAAATCAATCCGTGTTCGAAAAGGTGAGGTTGACGACCCCATTTACTCATCTCCAAGTGAGACAAACCGACAAATACGGTACTCGCCAAAAGATTTTGAGAGTCCGGGTCACATTACCATCTACGGAAATAATGTTGCAGTAATTACCACCCCCAAGGAAAGTTTTGCCGTTGCAACTGCTTCCGCTGAATACGCCACAATTATGCGCAGTTGGTTTAATCAACTTTGGAAAGTCTCAAAAGAAAAATAGGCGGAACCGATTTCTCCTGGCAAGAAATTATTTGTACCGATTTTTTACTTCGTTGTGGTCGCCTACATAAGCTAAAATCATCAGCTTCCCAGCGTGATCGAGATAAAATATACACCTCATACCCATGTTAATTCTGAACTCCCATACTTCATCGACTTCAAGCTCTCTCAATTTGGCCTGGCTCACATTAAACTGTTTCGTGTTTAAGCTAGGGTGCTCGGGATTTTCTGCAAGATAGTTTACCTTCCTATCAAAAATCTTTTTTAGATCCGATGGTAAGTTCTTCTTGATAAATTTCTGTAATTTTGGGTGGGCTACGACTGAGTAACTACCGTCTGGTTTCATAGGGAACGAGCGTGGACTTATCTACTTTCGGCAAGTCTGGCATCTCTTCGCTACTTGACCCTTCCTCCCCAAAGAAGGTCTCTAAGAATGCTAAGTTCTTATCAATCAAGTTCCCCATTTTAGTTTCGTTGTTGGTCGTAATCTTATACGAGTCTGTATCATGAGAAAGGTGGATAAGCTCAGCCGTAGTAAATTGCGAATATTTTTGTATCAATGGGTCAATCACATTGCTGACCGAATCGGGGATTCGTACTGATGGGTCTTGTAAGGGTCGGATACTATGGCCGCTCACGATCAGCTTTTTTTGTTCTTGCATTCTATCTAGAACTTTTGTGTAGCCATCGATTGCGGGTCCATTGGTTATCCCAGCATACCTAGCTTCAGAGAGGGGGTTCTGGGTTTTGAACATATACCCAAACTCCACAAAAAATGCCAGCTTGTTCAGGCGTAATAAGTCTATCTTCCCTGGCTCTACCTTCTTTAGAAGGTAAAGAATAAGATCTTCTGTTGTAAGCATTGTATTGTTCATCCCCCCACAAAGATTATACACGAATAGATATCCGCCGAATTGTACGATCAGCTAATCCAGCTTCGGATGTCAACGACACATGTGTATTAAGGAAGTCAAGGGTTTTCGAAAATTAGATAGTCGGTGTGGTTAAACTACTTCGTAGTTTAACCACACAAAACCCTACTGTCAAGATTATGCAAGCTAGTGAAAGTACGATTCCCTTAATTGATTTTGATCCAAACGATTTTCTTGATGGAATTCGTGTCATTTATGAATATATTGTATCAAATAACAGGTTCGGAGTCAAAAAAAGAAGGCGGAGAAAATAGCAAAAAGGCGCCGGGTGGCGCCGATTTGTTCGCTTTGAAAAGCGTTTACATCATTCCGTCCATGCCGCCCATACCGGAAGGCATTGGGGGCATAGAATCTTTTTTCTCTGGTAAGTCGGTCACTGCGGCTTCGGTGGTCAGGACCATCGCGGCAACAGAGGCGGCGTTTTGGAGAGCCGAGCGGGTGACTTTGAGCGGGTCGATAATACCAGCGGCCATCATGTCCACCATCTTGTTTTCTTTGGCGTCGTAGCCCCAACCCTTTTTACCTTCGATAATCCGAGCGACGATCACCGAACCCTCGGCACCAGCGTTACTGGCGATCTGCCAGGCCGGAACAACTAGGGCTTTGGAGACAATCTCGCGACCGAGCTCTTCGTCGCCTTCATATTTGGTCTTGTTCAAGGCTGTGTGGGCTTCGAGCAGAGCGACGCCACCGCCGGCGACAACGCCTTCTTCGATAGCGGCGCGGGTGGCTTTTTGGGCGTCTTCAACCCGATGTTGTTTTTCTTTCTGCTCGACTTCGGAAGCGGCACCAACTTTGATGACGGCAACCCCACCGGAGAGTTTGCCGAGGCGTTCCTGGAGTTTTTCTTTGTCGTAATCTGAAGTGGCTTTGTCGATTTGGTTTTTTATCTGGGCCACTCGGGCGTCGATGGCTTTGGCCGAACCCTTGCCGTCAATGACGGTCGTCTTATCTTTGTCGGCGACAACGCGACGGGCAGTTCCTAGCATTTCAACCGTCACATCTTCGAGCTTCATGCCTTTTTCTTCAGTAATAACTTCGCCGTCGGTCAAGATGGCGATGTCTTGCAGCATCTCCTTTCTTCGATCGCCAAAACCTGGGGCTTTAACAGCCAGAATCGACAATATGCCGCGGAGTTTGTTGACGATAATGGTCGCCAGAGCTTCACCTTCCAAATCTTCCGAGATGATGACCAGCTCTTTCTTGCCGAGGGCGGCCAGCTTCTCTAGTAGGGGCAGAATCTCTTGAATGCTGGAGATTTTTTTGTCGGTGATGAGAATGTGGGGCTTTTCAATCATCGCTTCCATATTAGCGGCGTCAGTGACCATATAGGCCGAGACATACCCTTGATCAAACTGCATCCCTTCGGTCAGTTCGTAAGTCATTTCAAGAGTTTCGGATTTTTCAACGGTAATAACGCCTTCGTTGCCGACTTTGTCGAAAACTTCGGCGATAAGGGCGCCAATTTCCGGATCGTTAGCCGAGATGGAGGCGACCTGGGTTTTTTCTTCTTTGGTTTTGATCTGCTTGGCGTTTTTCTTCAAATGGGCGACAACGGCAATCGTTGCCTTCTCAATACCGTGGCGAATGGCCATGGCGCTCGAACCGGCGGCGACATTTTTCAGCCCGTCGCTGATCATCGCTTGGGCTAGTAGGGTGGCGGTAGTGGTGCCGTCGCCAGCGATATCGTCGGTTTTGGAGGCAACTTCTTTAACTAACTGCGCCCCCATATTTTCAAACTTGTCGGCCAGATCGATTTCTTTGGCGATGGTGACACCATCGTTAGTGATGGTCGGCCCGCCGTAACCCTTGTCCAACAGGACATTACGGCCTTTGGGACCGAGCGTCACCTTGACGGTGTTAGCGAGTTGATCGACACCGGATTTGATTCGGTCGCGAGCATCCTGTGAAAACTTAATTTGTTTAGACATATAATCTTTTTCTCCTTTTAGTTGAAAAACAATTAATAATTCTCAAGTATCAATTATCAAGTGTGGAAATTGATTCCTTGCTACTTATTTGGGACTTGTTACTTGCTACTTGGTACTTCATCCCTTCAGTATGCCCAGCACTTCGTCCTCACGGATGATCTTATATTCAACGCCATCGAGCTTGAACTCATCGCCGGCGTATTTGCCAAACAGAACGCGGTCGCCGACTTTGACCTGCATCGGCAGGCGTTTCTCGCCGTCCTCGTCCCAGCGGCCCGGGCCAACTGCCATAACTTCGCCTTCTTGGGGTTTTTCTTTGGCGGTGTCAGGAATAACGATACCGGACTTAGAAACAGTTTCCGCATCGAGCGGTTTAACAACTAAACGATCTGCTAACGGTTGTAGTTTCATTGAATGACCTCCTTTTTGCTTTGTTATTGTTATTCACGCACTGCCTTGCTTTTGGCTGGATTATTTTACCAAAAGCGGCAGCTTCCGTTCGGCAGTTGTCGACTGTCCACTGGACACTCGACTAATTCTGCCTCATTGTAAAGCTTGCTTTACATTTCGTCAATATTTGTTGAAACGATAGAGCCCGCATAGAATGCGGGCTCGTGGGCGGGGCGGGGTTGGCGGGGCGGGCGAGGGGGCTAGTCGTCGTGGGCGAGGCACTGGTACTCGGGATCGTGCCGGTACCTGTAGTAGTCGGAGATGCGTTGAATGACCTGACGCAATATCTGGCGCAGACCCGTAAAGAACTTGGCAGTACGAAGCAGAAGTTCTGCCGGGCCGTGGGATGACTCTTTCTGGTTTTTCTTCTTTTCCATAGCAAACCCCAACTTCAAGGGCGTTGGCTAATTATACCAGAAAATTGATACAATGAACCGATGAAAAGGTTAGTTAGTGGTATTAAACCATCGGGCACTCTCCATATTGGCAACTATTTGGGGGCGATAAAGCAGTGGGTCGATTTGCAAAACGATTACGACTGCTTCTTTTTTATCGCCGACGAGCATGTCATTGACACCAAGCCGAAACCTGAAGAACTCCACCATCAGACTTCAGAGACAGTAGCGATGTTGGTCGCATTGGGTGTCGACCCGAAAAATTGCGTTCTTTTTGTTCAGTCACAGATTCCCGAACACGCCGAGCTGGCTTGGTTGCTATTATCGTTCGCTACGGTTGGTCAACTAACTCGCATGACCCAGTACAAAGAGAAGTCCGACCGTCATGGGCAGAATGCTGGCTTATTGGGCTACCCTGTACTTATGGCGGCAGATGTCTTGCTTTACGACGCCGAAGTTGTGCCAGTTGGCGACGATCAAGTCCAACACTTGGAATTAGCTCGAGAAATCGTACGCAGTTTCAATGCCCATGCAGGCAAAACCTTCACCGAACCAAAACCGCTACTGACAAAAGCGGCCCGTATCATGGCCTTAAACGACCCAAAACATAAAATGTCTAAATCCATTCCTGGTTCGGCAATTGGCTTACTCGACGACGAAGCAACTGTCACCGCCACTATTCGTAAAGCCGTAACCGACTCTGACCCGAATTCGACCAAGATGAGCCCGGGCGTGGAGAATTTGTTTACGATCTTAGAGGGATTTTCCGATAGAGAAACCGTTGAGGAGTTTCAAGGGAAGTATAAAGATGGTCGATTGAAGTATTCCGAACTTAAGGAGCAGCTAATTGAAGATGTGATGAACTTTCTGGGCCCGGTCCAAAGAACCTACCGGAGCTTACTAAAAGATCCCCATCAACTCGAACGAATAATCAAAGAGGGCACGGCCAAGGCCCGCCCGATTGCTGAAGCCAAGCTATTAACCGTCAAAAAACACCTGGGTTTGATCTAGGTTCTTGATTGTCTGACAAATTGTTGTTATTATTTCCCTTACACACTTCGGTGTGCGCACCCATCAAGGAAGAACATAATGTTAAAGAATCTAACGCCATTTGGCATGCTTCACGACCAGGGGATTGTTCCCGCTTCGGGATTAGGTCAAGTACAGACCCCCAGGTTTACTCCCGTCTTTCCAAAACGGAACGGGGCGCCATCGATAGAAGATATTTCCCTTTGTTGCCCCTATTGCTACAGGGACTTTGTTAGGAGAACCGGGGAGGAGTTTTTCCCCAAGGCGAGCAGCCAGTTCTACACCGAAGGACGGTACGGTAAATTTCTGGTGATGAAGTTTCCGGGTGATTCGGGCACTGTCCGGTTTCATGCTCTATGCAATAATCACAGCAGGGTTTATAACCCAAAAGACTCGCCTGTGAAGATAAAGCTGTTTCGGGAGTGAAATACCGACCGACCAACGCGGGTTGCGCCAAAGCGCAACCCCCCTTTTTTTTAATACCGAGCATATCTAGCCTGATGACTGCATAAATATATAATCATCCATTGATGATTCGGCTAATTACGATTAGAATTTATCCATCTCGCACTTTCGAGTGCAAGGAGGTGAAAAAAGTACTATGAGCGCACCCCATAACTTAACGGCAAAGTTGCCGAGACTACCCGACGAGCAAGCGCCAAATCTGGCAGTTCTGCTTGCCGGCATACCCATCGCCAACTTCGTCTGTTACGACTGTGAGCGAAATCGTAAGTCGGTACCCAACTGGGTTAAACCGCCTTATAATTCGGCTCAAGTCATCGTGACAATTACGCCCCAAGGAAGTAGAATAACTCTTGAGAAACGACTCCTCTGTTCTGGCTGCTTGTCAGCTCGTCGTCGTCTTGGCTAAACGGCCCCCGACCTAAAAGCGCTTCGACCCAAACCGTCAAGCGCTTTTAAACTGGTTAATTAGACCGGTGAGCTCGGCCGTTTTACTCTCGCAAGTGGCTTGATCTCTAGCTTCAATATTGAGACGGAGGAGGTTTTCGGTGTTGCTGGCACGGAGATTGAAGCGCCAAGAGTCAAAACTCATCGACAGCCCGTCGGTCTGATCAATCGAACCATCGGGGTATTTTTCGGTCACTACTTTTAGCATTGTTTCCTTGTCAGCCACCTCGAAGTTGATCTCGTCGGAGACGAAATACTTAGCTCGAAATGGCAAAATGACTTCTGAAGCCGGCCGTTGGTTGGCACTGACGATATTTAGAAACAGTAGGAAGGGAATTAAGCCGTTGTCGGCGTAGTAGAATTCTCGAAAGTAATAGTGGCCGGACTTCTCCCCGGCAAACAAAGCGTCTTCGTGTCTCATCCGATTTTTGATAAAAGTATGTCCGGCTTTGTTGAGAATTGGAACGCCACCGGCTTTTGTAACCGTTTCCTCAACCGCCCAAATGTTTCTTGGTTCGTAAATTACTTTTTCACTCGGGTGATCAACTAGCAAATGCTCGGCCAATAACGCTGTCAAATGACTGCCTTCAATCGGCTGGCCCTTCTCGTCGGTGACAAAAAAACGGTCGCCGTCGCCGTCCCAAGCGACACCAAAGTCCGCTTTAGTCTCGACAATTAGCTCACTTGTCTCTTGGCGATTGGCTGGAATCAGCGGATCCGGTCGGCCTTTGGGAAAATTACCGTCGGGCGTAAAGTTGAGCTCAATTAACTGAATGTGGCTGCCGTTCAAACGAGCCAACAACCGCTGGGCGACCAGGCCAGACAAGCCGAAATTGGCGTTGGCGACAACTTTTAACGGTCGGCCAGCGTCGAAATGAACAAACTTTGTTAAGTAATCAAAATAATCTTCCTCAACCTCCTGACTGATAACGTGGCCGTCGTCGATGGCTGACAAATTATCGTCCGACTGGGCCAATTTCTTGATCTCGAGTAAGCCGGTATCGGCCGAGATGGCTTCGACGCCAGCCTTAATTAGCTTCAAGCCGTTAAATTCTTTTGGGTTATGCGAAGCTGAAACCTGGATCCCACCGTCGAAGTGGTAGTAACCAACGGCAAAGTAGAGCATCTCGGTTGGCACGGCACCGACATCAACAACATCGACGCCAGCTTCGGTCAGGCCATCAATGACGGCTTTTTGAAGTTTTGGCCCTGACAGGCGAACATCTCGACCAACAGCCACTGTAAGGGACTGGGGACTAGGGACTAGGGACTGGTTAGCTGTGCTCCGCAAGAAACTTGCGTAGGCCATAGCAATCCGTTTAACTTTTTTCTCATCAATCTCGTCCGGGTAAACCCCACGAATATCGTAGGCGTGAAAGATCTGATCAAAATCCATACCTAGAGAGTACCCGAAAACTGGGGTACAAAAAAGGCCGGCGTCTCTGGAAGAGTACGCCGGGCCGTGGGGAGGGGGAGGAAGGTCAAGAGAGTGTAGGTTGGAGCTTGCTGGCTTCAGCCTTCTTGGCGCGGGCTTGAGCCCGCTTTGAGATCGGCTTGGACAGAGTCTTGAACTCCAGCTTCGGTCTTGGCGGAGAAACCGCCACTTCGATTCGAATCGCTTCTTCCAGCGCCGTTTCGATTTCGTGGGCATACTCCTCGTCAATCCCCGAAATTGCTTTCCAGGCAGTGGGTCCGTCATCGACAAGTTGCACCATCGACTTGTAGCCCGCTTGAAAAAGCTTATTCATCACCCCCATTCTTGAAATTGGCAGGTAGGCGATGGAAAGCTCTCCCCAACGCTTGGTTTGACGCATGAACTTCAGCCGCTGTTCGATTTTTTTCAAGCCAACAGCCAGGCTGTTCTTGGCAGCCGAGAGGGTTTTCTGGAACTCGTCCGCAACCCCCTGAAGAAGTATTTCTTTCGTTTTCTCTGGAGAGCTGTAGCCCTTCTCAAAATGCCATCTGACAACACGGAGTTCCATGTCGTTGAGCATACAGCGCATTAAGCGTGGCTGCTCGGTGAAGAACCTTAATCTTTGCATATAGGTGAATGCCAACGAACGCCACCTCCTTAGTGTGGTTGTGAGAAAATCCTAGCACAAGCAGGGGGAAAAGTCAAGAAGAACGCCTGCAATTTATATTCGCTTGACGATTCGGACAACTACTCGTACTGTGCCCAGAGTATGGCAACGAGGGTGATTGTCGTTACTGGCGGGGTGTTGTCCGGCCTTGGAAAAGGTATTATCGCCGCCTCCCTGGGAAACCGCCTCCAAGCCCGAGGATACTCCGTTTTCACCCAAAAATTCGATCCGTATTTAAATGTCGATGCTGGCACTCTCAACCCGGGTGAGCACGGCGAATGTTTTGTGACTGTCGACGGCGCCGAAACCGATTTGGATCTCGGCCATTACGAACGCTTCTTGGATGTTGAACTGTCGCGCGATTCTTCAATTATGAGCGGCCAGATCTACCAAACCGTCATCGAAAAAGAACGACGGGGTGAATACCTAGGTAAGACTGTGCAGGTCATCCCCCATATTACCAACGAGATCAAAAGCCGAATCGACCGAACCCGCAGACGCACTAAGGTAGATTTTTTGATAATTGAGATTGGAGGCACGGTAGGGGATATTGAAGGACGGCATTTTCTGGAAGCGGTGCGCCAATACGCCATCGAACATCCTCGCAAGATCGCCTTTGTTCACCTAGCGTATCTGCCGTATCTTCACACATCAAAAGAGATTAAAACCAAGCCCGTTCAGAATTCATTGCGGGATCTACAGTCCCTAGGTATCCAACCGCAATTAGTTTTTTGCCGGGCTGACTATCCGGTTGCCCCAGAACATCTGGAAAAAATCGCGATGTTTGCTGGTCTGCCAAAAAAAGCTGTTATTACTATCCCAACGCTTGAGACAATCTATGAAGTGCCGTTGCTACTTGAGAATGCTGGCGCAGACAAGCTACTGCTCAAGTACTTTGGGCTTCGCAGCCCACATGAGCCCAAACCACTTTGGCAAGAATTAGTTAAACGCATCAAAGGGCCTAAAAAGCACGCTGTCCGTATCGCCCTGGTCGGCAAGTACCTCACGATGAACGACACGTATTTTTCCGTCGTCGAGGCGCTTAAGGCGGCTAGCTGGGCCCACAGTTGCGAGTTAACCCTAGATTTTCTTGACGCCGAAAGAATTGCTCGGTCTGGGACTCGGGTTTTAACTAAATACGACAGCATTTGCGTCCCGGGTGGTTTTGGTAGTCGTGGCGTCGAGGGCATGATAAAGGCGATCGAGTACGCACGAACCAAAAAGATTCCCTACCTAGGACTCTGCTATGGAATGCAGCTGGCAGTAATAGAATTTGCCCGAAACAAACTCCATCTAGATGGCGCTCACACCACAGAAATCAATAAAAAGAGTCCCCATACTGTTATCAGCACAATGACCGAGCAGGAAGAGATTCTTAAAGACAACAATTACGGTGGCAGTATGAGGCTGGGCTCGTATCCCTGCGAGCTTGCCAAAGGTAGTTTAGCTTACCGCCTATACAAGCAACCACTCATTCACGAACGACATCGACACCGTTACGAGTTCAACAATAAATACCGCGAACAATTTGAAAAGACGGGTGCTTGGCGATTTTGCGGTAGTTCGCCAGACGACAAGTTGATCGAGATGATTGAGCTTATCGACCACCCCTACTTCATTGCCTGTCAGTTTCATCCAGAATTTGCTAATCGCCCGCATCGACCGCACCCGTTGTTTCTAGGTTTAATCGAAGCGGCACTGAAAAATTAAGGTGTTGGTGGGACGGTCGGCGGCAAGGATTCGTTCGTACCGACTAAGAAGCGGGCCGGCCAGACTTTGTAGACCGATTTGAATACTTGTTTGTTGATTATTTGACCGGCTCTGGTAACGGTATAAGTGACCACGGCGGTGGCACCGGCGTGCGGTTTTTCAATCTGTTTCTGCTCACCTTTGGGCAGAGTGTCGGTATCGGCGTAAATCGGCTCTCCGGGTTGGATGATATTGGAGACGATCGGCGCGGTAATACTGGAAGTCCGACCGTCGCTGGTCCCCCAAAATTCGAACTGGACTTTGCTACCAACTACCCGGCCCTGAATCAA
>CAYHNZ010000026.1:0-13745 GCA_964358205.1 uncultured Candidatus Saccharibacteria bacterium
AGCGTCGGGATAACCCGGCACCAAGGTGGGATCGGTAAGGAAAGCTAAGTCGTAAGAAAGTTGCGACCTTGCCGAGTAATTGGCAAGTAAAATTCGGCTGTATCGGTGAACCCCTCCTCTTTATCAGTTATGATAAAGGTATGAAGGGAATACCGAGGGAAGTCCCCTGATAGGGACCCCGTAGAGACTACACGCCGACGCCTATGGAGAAAGTGAATCAAAGTATCCTACAAGCGTATTTGTTCGGTGCCTTGCACGATGGAACATTCAATAGGAAGCATAAAACCTGGCGAATTTCCCAATCAAATCGGGCATGGCTAGAAAAGCTGAAAGACATACTCAACGAACTTGGGTATAAGGCCTGGATTTATCAAGAAGGAAAGTCGAGAACAGTTTCAATCGTTGAAACTACCGCCGCCTTCCTGAAGCAAATTCCAGAGCCATTACAGCTCCAAACGAAGAAAGAACAAATTGCTTATATCAGAGGATATTTTGATGCTGAAGGCGGAATTCCAAAAAGTGATAATCACTGGATGTATATCCAACTATCACAAAAGAACCAGGTTGAGCTTGAACAAATCAAGACAATTCTAGTTTCTCTTGGAATCGAAGCCGGCAAAATTCACAATCCCAGTCAGAAGATTGACCCCAATTATTGGAGATTATTTATCTCCAGGAAATCTCACCAAGATTTCATTAAAATAATCGGGTCGTGGCATCCAAGAAAGCAAAAGCTTTTGGCAAGTAGGATGAAGATATATGACTTCCAGTCAGCGTCGTCATTCACATAGGATGAAGATATAGTCCATGCGCTATGGAAACATAGGGAATAACATGAACAAGGTATCCGTAGGGGAATCTGCGGATGGATCACCTCCTTTCTAGGGAGTAGAAAAATTAGAAAATCGAGAGTTCGCCCCTCGGGCGAACATCAGAAAATTACTTCAAATCGTGAGATTCGAAGTAGCAATATTCTTGCAACCGCCAAGTGTTTAAGAGTTAACTCAAAAGTTATAACTCAAGGCTTAAAACTATGGAACAAAACAACCGATTTTGGATTTTTTGTCGTGACTCCGTTTAGTACAGAGTGCCGGTGACTGGATATCCAAACTGTTTTTTTGTAAAATAATATGGTTGGATATGAGTGCGAAGCTCGGTGGGCCGAAACGGTTATGAGAACTGAACAGTTTCGGTTCGTATCGTTGAGGCGAGCGAGACCTTGTAATATACTTACGGCGGTCGAGCCCCGGGAGAGCATCGCTCTGATGTCGTAATGAAACTTGGTGGGCGCGTAGCTCAGTGGTAGAGCATCGCTCTGATAAGGCGAGGGTCGGAAGTTCGATCCTTCCCGCGCCCACCAAGTTTCGTTACTCGCTGTTCGCAAGCGGAGCTTGCTTACAGTAATGGCGAGGGTCGGAAGTTCGATCCTTCCCGCGCCCACCAAGTTGCGTTACTCGCTGTTCGCAAGCGGCAGCTTGCTTACAGTAGTTACGAGGGTCGACAGGGCGACCTCGAAGCATTAAGGTAGGAGATAGAAATGTTTAGGGTGATTAAGAACTGGTCAAAAAATTCTAACGGCAGTACTCAAGCCGTACAAATCATCGGTTTCATCATTGTTTTCGGTTTATTCGTTAGTGTCGTTTCGGTTTTGCTCAACCATTTTATCAATCCTCACATTCTGCCGCTAACAAACGAGGTAGCCATTCACCCCTACCGGGCCTTGGGGTTATATTTTGCGTTTGTCGCCGCCGCTTCAGTTATTGTGCCGATTCCCACTCTGCCGATAGATTTGCTTTTTTTCGGTTTGCTAGACCCAATCTTTGTGATTGTCGTGCGGGTTGCGGGGGGAATTGCGGGGGGATCAATTTCATACTTCCTAGCTTTTAACTACGGTCGACCGCTATTAAGGCGCTTACTATCTGAAAAGAACTACGGTTTTATTGAAAAATATTCTAATACTTTAAATTGGCAACAGTTTTTTATTATCGCCATGATCCCGGTTATTAACGCTGAATTGATGGCTTATGTTGGCGGTGTTGGTAAGATTGGCTATCGAAAAACCATCAGCACATTACTTTTGGCGACCGGCTACCGAGTTCTTTTTGTTTACTTCGTGATACATTATCGATGAATGGATAATTTATCGGTAGAAGAAAATGTATCGTTGGCGCCGTTAACTACTTTCAAAGTTGGCGGACCAGCCAAGTATTTTGCTCGTGTTAAAACGGAAACGGAATTACTAGAATCCCTGGAGTTAGCCCGAAAAAATGGCTGGCCGGTTTTTGTGTTGGCCGCCGGCAGTAATTTAATTGTCTCCGACAACGGTTTTGACGGACTGGTGATCAACCTGGAACTAGGGACTAGGGACTGGGGACTAGATAATTCCCAGTTGGTAGCTACTGCCTCGGCGTCAATGGAGCTGCTAGTTAACGAAAGCATCCGAGCCGGATTAGCCAGTCTAGAATGGGCCGGGGGTTTACCCGGTAGTTTCGGTGGAGCGATTCGTGGTAACGCCGGTTGTTTCGGCGGTGAAATCAAAGATAGCATCTTTTCGGTTAAATCGATTGACATCGTCACGGGCCAGGAGATTGATCGTGATAACTCGGCCTGCGAATTTGGCTATCGCGATTCGATTTTCAAGCGAGTTAAAGAAGTGATCGTTGAAGGCACTTTACAATTAACGAAGGGCGATCGTGCCGAGTTACGCCAGATTGCTGATCAACATATCCAACAGCGTTGCGATCGTCAGCCGTTGGAGTTTCCCAATGCTGGTTCGATCTTCAAAAATATTCCACTTGAACGAATGCCGAAAATTCACTTACCGCTCTTTGCCGATGCCATTAAGGACGATCCTTTTCCGATTGTGCCGACGGCCAAAGTTATCGCAGTGGCCGGTTTAAAAGGGCTGCGGGTCGGGGATGCTCAACTGTCAGAAAAGCACTCCAATTACATCGTCAATCTTGGTCAGGCCAAGGCCGCTGACATCGTGATTTTAATTGAAAAAATCCGGACTGATATCAAGAGTAAATATCAAGTCGATCTCGAAGTCGAGCCGGAGTTAGTGGGTTTCGAGGATTGATTTATTGAAGACATTAGGTTAAGGTAACTTGACGTGTGGGGCACACCCACACCGCACGGAAGCGATATGAAAAGATTCGTTCTTTTACTTTTACTACTTGCGACGACGACTGTTGTCGCCATTGGACTCGGACAAACCACAACCAGCAAAGGTAAGCAAATACTGGTGATTTTGAACCAGCAGAAGCTCTTTGCCATCGAGAACGGCCAGCCGTTCTATGAGTTTCACTGCTCAACCGGACGAAGGGGCATGACCACCCCAACTGGGCTAACCAAGGTGAGGGCGAAGCTTCGCTACAACCGGGCTTTGCCGGAATATGGTGGTGGTGCCATTCCGTACACGCTTCGGATACACTCATTCGATCCGAAGACGAAAAAAATTCGGCGGATCAATATTCACGCCTATGATTCGGTTCCGAGCTATCCAGCTTCGCACGGTTGCATTCGACTATCAAAGAAGGATGCGGCCAAGCTTTTCGGCTGGGCGGAAGTCGGAATACCAGTCGCGATCATCACTGGGCCACTAACATCAAAAAAGAAAAGCTAGGATCAGGATCAGCCCTTGGGCCGCGAGCAGTCGCGGCCCTTTTTAAGCCACAACCGACAGGTAAAGGACAGGCCTCTACCTGTAGAATTTATACCTGAAGGCCTGTCCTTCAGGTTCGGTTGTGATGGGTTGGTTTTAAGGCGGGTGTCTTTAATTAACTGCTAAACTGAATTGATGGGGACACTACTAAAGATTGCGATTCTAATTTTGGGCTTGGGTGTCGGCACAGCACTAATAAAATATAGTTACCAGCTGACCCAAATTTTTGGCCATAACTCCCTGGCGGAGCAGTACTTGGGTAACGGCGGTAGCTACACGATGTGGAAAATGTTGGGGCTGATTATCATTTTCGGAAGTATTTGGTATGTGTTTTGAAAAGCTTCTGGCTTCTAGCTTCTAGCAACTGGCTGACATAATGCAGTAGATCTGATATGATTTGGCTCGTAGCTAGTTGCCAGTAGCCCCTCGACAGGGCTCTGGGTAAACCAGGGGCTAGTTGCTTTTTCCAAGGGCCGTTAGCTCAATTGGTAGAGCGCCGGTTTTGCATACCGGAGGTAGGGAGTTCGAACCTCCCACGGTCCACCATAACGGGCATCAATCAGGTTAAAGCCTGCAAAAAAGAGCCTAAAGCGGGCTCTTTTTGTATTTATTAAATATTTTCCAGGTTCAAGAGTTACAATAGACATATGGTTCGTAACTCTAACCAGTATAGTCCGAAATTAAGCAAATTAATCGAACATTTATAGAACTCCAAAATAATCCTCTAGTACTGGACTTGGAGGGTCACTTTTGCTAGCATTAGCATACTGCAACTTGCGGTGAGGTGTATCGAGATGAAGCAGCTTTTTAACAGAATATTGTCACTCGCGTATGGTGTTGGTTTTCCCTTTGGAATTCTGATTACCCTCGCGCTACTCGTCCTACCTGTCCCTTTCCACCTTCGGGTAATCCCTACCTTCTGGATGGTTCTCCTTGTAAGCGTTTGGTGCTATCCCGGAAGTCCAAAGGAGCGAAAGGAAGTTCCCTGGGCATCTCCGGGGACCTGGGTCATCCTAATTGTTGGCCTTGTACTTTTACCCCTTCTGTGGCTTATCGAAAGGTACTCTACGGCTAAAGGAGATAACTCTAATAAGTTGGCTGGTCGGATCAAAGCTCATAAGGAGAATATCCGAACGCTCAGCAACAGCCTGAAGATAACATGGGACCAGATCGAACGAGAGGAGATTCTCGGCTTAATTGACAAGCATGAAGAGCAGTTGCGAATTCTGAGGGCATTGCCAGCAGAAGAAGCACAACGCGAAGCGGACAAGCAAGCACGACAACAAACGCAGGACGCAATCATCGGCTCCCGCAGTTTTCTGACGGCGAGTAATCTCTTTCCTCCAAGTACTGTGCTGGCAGATCCTGGAGAACCAACTCAATCCCAGGAGGTTGTGACCGAAAGCTCTTAAACCAGCCTTCGATACGCCTGATCTCCCCAATCGCCTAGCGTGCGGGGAAAAACCAGAGCTACTAATTAATTGGTGTCTCTGGTTCTTTATTTTCTTAACGACGATAGGTTTTCTCTAAAATGTCTAACCAATCGAGTAAGAGTTCGAATGAAACATCATGAAGGCCACTCTTCGAGTCGCTTCGCTTTAGCCTAACGCTTAACTAGGGAAATCAGAATGATTCCCGAGACAATCAAGAGAGTGCCGAGGACGCTTTGGGTTGAAGCGTGTTCTTTGAAAACAACCCAGCTAATAAGGGTGCTAAGCAGAATTGAGCCGCCAAAAACTAATGGGATGACGAATGCCGTATCGGCACGTTCGAAGGCTTTGACAAGGAAAATTCCGTAGATGGCCACGGCGACCCCAGCGAGAACGGAGAAGATAACTCCCGAAGTTGTTGTCGGAAAAAGTTCGGCTCTTTTGACGAAACGAAGGTAGAGAAACACGCCAAGCGGAATGACGACAGCAACGAAATTACCGATGACACCGGGCAATGTCGCATCAATCTTGCCGGCAGTCCTAGAGACAAAGAGCTGGAAACCGGAGTAAAAAAGAGTTGCCAGTACAATATAGCCAAACGCACTCATTTCCTTAACGATACAAGGCTAAGTGATCCGTTACAAGCGTAATACGCTTAGTCGAGAGACATTAATTTTTAGTCGGGATGGGGAAGCGGGCGATGAAGATGTCGATGTCTTCTTTGGGGACAGATTTATTGTCGAGGATATCGGCGATGTAGGTCGCTAGTTGTTGGCAGTCTTTTTCTTTTAATCCCCGGGTGGTGATGGCCGGTGTACCCATCCGAATACCCGACGGTTTAAACGGCCCAGCTGGGTCGTAGGGAATAGAGTTTTTATTAGCGACTAGGCTGTAACTTTCCAGTTTTTCCTGGGCTTCGGTGCCGGTGATATTTTTATTGCGTAGGTCGATTAGCCAGAGGTGATTATCGGTGCCGTCGGTGACAATCTTGAAGCCACGACTTTTCAGAACGAAGACCATTGCCTGGGCGTTTTTAATTATTTGGGCGCAATATTGCTGGTAGTTGGGCGAATCGGCTTCAAAAAGAGATTGGGTAATGGCGCTGATAGTATGCATATGAGGTCCGCCCTGCAGGCCGGGAAAAATAACTTTATTTATTTTCGTGGCGATTTCTTCATCTTTGGAAAATATCAGCGCCCCCCGCGGGCCGCGGAGCATTTTGTGAGTGGTAGTCATCACAACATCGGCCTGACCAAACGGTGTTGGGTGCAGCCCAGTGGCGGCAAGGCCGCTGATGTGGGAAATGTCGGCGAGCAAGTAGGCTCCGACTTTTTTGGCGACTTTAGCAAACTTCTCGAAATCGAGTGTCCGGGCGTAAGCGGTACAGCCGGCGACTATAACTTTCGGTTGATGTTCGAGGGCTAACTTTTCAAGTTCATCAAAGTTAATCAAGTGTGTTTCGGGATCGACGTTGTATTGAACCGAATTGAAAATCTTTGCCGTCAGACTAACTTTGTGACCGTGGGTCAAGTGTCCGCCGGCGCCCAAGTTCAAGCCCATTATCGTCTGGCCCGGTTCGAGCAGGCCAAGATAAGCCGCTAAATTAGCTGGCGAGCCAGAGTACGGCTGAACATTGACGAAATACTCGGTCTGAAAAACTTTCTGTGCCTGTTTTTGGCACAACAATTCCAGCTCGTCGCAAAATTCGGTCCCGCCGTAGTAACGCTTACCCGGATAGCCCTCGGCGTATTTGTTAGTAAAGCAACTGGCTTGGGCCGTTTGGACCGCCGGTGAGACATAATTTTCGCTCGGAATCAGCGACAGCGTCGATTGCTGCCGAGTGAATTCGTTACTAATAAGCGCTGCAATCTTGTCGTCCAACATTAACGCACAAAGAAATACCAATAAGCGACGCCGACAAGAGCAAGCATCAAAACGGTGTGCCAGATTTTCTTAATAAATATGACGGCCAATATGACCACCGCCGCTATTGCTAGGGAGTATCTAATATCCATAGCCACAGACTAGCACAGACGGCTAGAAATTGTAGAGCGTAATGTGTTTAATGCGGTAATGGCTAAGAGCTCTGATAAATACGAAGTTGAGATTAAGTGCTTACTTGGCAGTAAGGTCGCGGCCGATGATCTCATCGAGAAAATGCACAATATGGACCCGCAAACAAAGAAGCTTGGTGTTCAGAAGCAGTTGAACCATTACTTTGAAGGTGGTGACCTAGAGATGCTCAACACAAATATATCCCCAGTCTTGCAAGACAAAAATGATCGCGAGAAACTCTCAACGCTAGCCAAAGAGGCAAAAAGTTTTTCTTTGCGCACCCGTCAAACTAATAGCAAGCTTCTGCTGATAATGAAAATCTCAATCGATGATACCTCAAGCGACAACGGTACGGCGCGGATGGAGTTTGAGGCCCCGGTTACCGACGTTACGCTCGACGAGCTTGACGAATTGGTGCTGAAGTCTGGATTCTCCCATCAAGCAAAGTGGTCGCGAGAGAAAACCGACTACGCTTATCGCGGCGCCGAAGTAACTATAAGTTTTAGTCCGGGCTACGGCTACGTGGCGGAATTCGAGAAAATCATCACCGAACCAAAACTGGCCGACAAAACAAAAGCCGAGTTGAGGCAGATGATGAAGGAACTGGAAGTTGAAGAGTTGCCGCAAGATCGCCTAGCTCGAATGTTTGATTACTACAACGCCAATTGGCAAGAGTACTACGGCACTGACAAAGTCTTCGAAATATTGTAGAAAGAAAATAGATGGCTAAACACCCCGAGTACCAGTATCTAAATTTACTCAAGGACATAATGAAAAATGGTACGGATAAACCCGTTTTTAATAATCCGGGGGTAACAATTCGGAGCGTCTTTGGCCGACAGATCCGCTTTGATTTGCAGCAAGGTTTCCCGCTACTGACGACCAAAAAGGTTTTCTCGCGCGGGATTATCGAGGAGCTGTTGTGGTTTATTAAGGGCGACTCAAATATCAAATATCTGGTTGATCGTAATGTCCACATCTGGGACGACTGGGCCTACAAGCCATACAAAAAAGCCGCCGAGCAAGGCAAAGAGGCAGAATTAACCCAAGAAGAATTCATTCTCAAACTCAAAGATTTGCCAGCGACCGACAAATTCGTCAAAAAGTGGGGCGATCTGGGCAATGTTTACGGGGTTCAGTGGCGCAAATGGCGTTCGAGTGATGGTCGGATAATTGATCAATTGGCCTGGGCGATTCAGGAGCTAAAGACGACGCCTTTTCGAAAATCAATCGTGGTCTCGGCTTGGAATCCGGAGTTTATCTACGAGATGGCCGCTCCCGGTCAGTCGATGGCCCTACCACCCTGTCATACCCTGTTTCAGTTTAATACGACCGGCGATCGGTTGTCGCTACAGCTCTATCAGCGTAGCGCCGATACTTTTCTGGGCGTACCGTTCAATATTGCCAGCTACTCGCTTTTTACGATGATGTTGGCGCAGGTTGTCGGCCTAAAACCGGGCGAGTTTGTTCACACCTTTGGGGATGTCCATGTTTATAGCAACCATTTCAATCAAGTGAAAGAACAGGTCAAACGGACGCCGAAACCATTCCCGACTATGAAAATTAATCCCAAAGTGAAAAACATCGACGATTTTGTGATCGAAGATTTTGAAGTTGTTGGTTACGAGCCGCTCCCACCAATCAAAGGCGAAGTGACGGTCGTCGGGGGGTTTTAACACCCGTCAGACATTCCGGCTTGACGGGACTGGAGTACCAGAAGTCTTCGCCGAAATACCTGACGGCTGTTACTTTTTGGCTTTTTTCTTGATAAAGTCTTTGTTGAGCTGTGAGGCCATTGGGCTGTTCTGGCCAGCGTAATGATTGCTTTTGTGCTTGTTGTAGGGAATCTCGGCCGGACTAGTCAGTTCCTCAAAGGTAAAGGCGCAGATTCGCATACCGGGATAGAGCGCTACCGGCATCACGCCTAGATTGCCCAGTTCCATGACGGGCTTGCCGTCCCAACCAGGGTCAAAAACTGAAGCGGTGCCATGAACGATAATCCCCAGCCGGCCAAGGGAGCTTCGGCCTTCGATGCGGCCGATTAAGTCGTCAGAGATCTTGAGATTTTCCATCGTCATGGCCAGCACCAAATCGCCCGGGTGAAGAACGAACGGATGACCGTCCACGATAATTATTTCTTCCATGATGTCATCGATCGGGATTTTGGCCTTGACGTCGATGTAGGGATGGCGAGATCGGGTAAAAATGCGAAATTTTCGGCCTAACCTCAAGTCGATTGAACAGGAGCCGAGTGCTTCGGCGTAATTGGGTTTGGGGTCGATCTTGATCCGACCCTCTTGAATGGCTTTCTTAATATCTCTGTCGCTCAAGATCATCTGATTTACGATCGTATATTTGAAAACAATAGTCAAATTTGTTCTTCTCGTCCGCCTGACGGCAGTCTTCGCTAACTAATTGCCAGGCAGAGTCTAGCTCTGGAAAAAAGGTGTCGCCGTCAACTACGAGGTCGATCAGGGTGCGATAGATTCGATCGATTTTGTAGCCACCGTTTAAGGCCTCTTCGTAGATGCTGCCACCGCCAGAAATATAAACATCATTGCCTTGCCCCAGACCGTAATCAATCGCCGATTGAAGCGACTGGAAAGTGACAACTCCCTCGTCCGAAATTTCTTCGGGCGACAGAACGAGATTAAGGCGATTTGGCAGTGGTCGATACTTGGGCGGGATTGATAGGTAGGTGGTTCGGCCCATGATAACGGCCTGACCGGTAGTTTTTTCGGCAAAATATTTCATATCCGCTGGTAGAGAACCCTGCCATGGGATCTCACCCTTGTTGCCGATTACATTATTCTTGGCTGTGGCGACAATCACATTAAGCATCTATTTTTAACCTAGCTATTTTTGGCAGTTTGGGCAAAAGTGTGCGCTACGGCCGTTAACGACGATGCGTTCGATCTTTGTGTCACAAACCTTGCACGGCTCACCGTTGCAGTGGTAGACGTTGGCGTAGCGGAGGTAGTCGCCCATACTGCCGTCGAGTTTGCGATAATCTTTGAGTGAGGTGCCGCCGTGTTTTATCGCTAGGTCCAGCACCGGTTTAATATTACTGTAAATTTGTTTCAGTTCGGCTTCGGATAGATCGTTGATCAAACGAGTTGGTAGAACTTTAGCTTTAAACAAGATCTCGTCTGAATAAATATTGCCGATGCCGGCAATCAAATCCTGGAACATTAAGGCCGTTTTAATCTTAGTTTTTGGTTTACTGTTCAGGGCCTTAACGAAATAGTCAAAAGTGAATTCCGGCCAATCTGTTTCAGGGCCGTACTTCGCAACTTCCGCCTTCAAGCCTGTTTCGTCTACCGCTTTGATCCAACCGAATTTGCGAAGGTCGTTGAAATAAAGATGCCCTCGGTCGAGAGTAAAGATGATATGGGTGAATTGATGCGGCGGTTTCTGTAAGTAAACTTTGTCCGGATGTCCGCCGCCAGCAATAACAGGCGGGGGAACTAGCGACTGGGCACTAGGTACTAGTTTTCCATCTAGTTCCGAGTCCCTAGCTCCTAGTACCTGTTTGCCTAGTTCCAGGTCCCTAGTCCCTAGTTCCTTTTCGACATATAGTAGCTGACCGGTCATTTTAAAGTGAAAAAGCAGGTACTTATTATTAGAGAGTTTCCAGATGAGCATTTTTGCCCGTCGCTCAATCTCAAGAATCGACGATCCAATAACGTCAGACTTGTGGCCATGAAAAAGTTTCGACACCCGTATTTCGATACCGAGAATCGTCTGTCCCTTGATGTACTTGTCTAAACTCCGCTTGATCGTCTCGACTTCTGGCAGTTCAGGCATCTATCGCTTCGCTCAAAGTCAAAAGGCAAAAGTCTAAAGTCGAAAGTATTGAGTTTCTCATTGATACAAAAGGGATTGTGGCAAAAATTGCGACAGAATAACAGTAAACAGCAAACCAAAATCCAAATCCATCATCCCACAGGTAAAGGACAGGCCTCTACCTGTAGAATCTATACCTGAAGGCCTGTCCTTCAGGTATGCACTGCAGGTACGGACAGGCAAGGTTGGATTGTGCTAGAAAATTGTTAAGAAAAAAGCGCAGGGCGACCTGCGCTAAGACGTGAAAAGTGAAAGGGGTCAGGCTCGTTGCATTGAGACTTTGACCGTTTGAAAACGAGGACGATCCGGGTCTCGTGACGGTATTTGATACTTGGCGTTTTCGTCGAAAAGGCTTTTGCCGTCGACCGATAGCGTAAATTTGCCGACTATCTCTCTCCACGGACGGTTCTTGCCGAAGCGGAAGGAGAAGTTAAAGGTGCCATCTTTTCCCACTCTTCCATTTAAGGTGCCGTGTTCCCAGTTGCCGGGTTCCTTGTAAGTACCAGTCAGTTTGAGCTGGTCGCTAACGGTGAACTCAATCGGGTGGTCGATTTTGTCTTCGGTGTAAACACCCTGCCATTGGCCGATCAAGTCGGGGGCTGGCTGAAAACCGTAAGTTGTCCACAGAATGGCAAAGACCCACCCGAATCCGGCGATGACGAGTAGGGGATTAACAGCATCTATGTGAGTTAAGATCAATCTTTTCATGTTCATGTGCGGAAACTCCTTGCAAAAAGGATTAGTTAATTGTAGCGGAATTCAAGGTCTAAAAAAAGCAGGCAACTCGTGTTGAGTTGCCTGCGGATGCTCGAGATGCGGTAGTGTTATTTCGCCTTCTGGTTGTTGGCGATGACTTGAGCAAAGAAATTATCGCTCTTGTCGCCTTCGCTGCGACCACCTAGCGTCATCACTTCGGTGGCGGGGTGCCCTTGAGCATCTTGAGAATGATGGAGTCGGTGTGCAGACCTCGTCCGTCTTGACCGGAGATTTGCCAGCCAGATCGCTTGTGAAGGTATATCCAGCCGGTAACGTGATTACCGTCCAGGTAACTGTCGATATACGCCGAGCACCACAACTTTTCGGAGTCGAAGTCATAGGTCGTGATCTTGAATTTGGTAACCTCGAATCTCGACGAACCTTCGATAGTTCTGCGCATGTCGTCGTAGTCCATGCCGGACTCGTAGTAGTCTGGGGAGACGTACGACATCGCCCTGTTGACGTTGTGCTTGCCCCACTCCACCATGAATCCCTTGGTGGTGTTGAAAACGCCGTCTTCCGGCGATGTGTTGCCGCCACCGCCACCGCCTCCACCGCAACCAGGCAGGGAGAAGAGGGCAACGATACAAACAACGAAGCCAGTGAGTTTTTTCAATTTCGATAAATGAATGTTCAACTTTTCCTCCGAAACCCATCCACTGGTGTTAGCCAGCGAAAGAAACTCCAGTCTCTAATTGGGTGAGCTAACTTTAACCTAATTTGTCAGAGGATTCAAGGCTTTTTGAACCCCAAATTTTCTAAGTACAAAAAAAGTGGGGAGGGTTCTAAAGAACCTTCCCCACTGGATCGTTTTGGCCTTAGCCTTTGCGGCGGATAACGAACTGGACGTCCGGCATCTTGCTGTCGCGTTTCGCGAACAGGCCGACCCATTCGCTCAAGTTCGGCCCGTGGCCAGCACTCGTGTGCTGGAGCGGATTGACGTTTCGCCAGGTGTTGCCAGCGGCGGTGACGTTGACGGCTCCGTTCAGGAAACCTTCAATCGTCACGCTGTCGTTGGGATCGCCATCGGTGATAACACCGGTTTTCGGGTCGTATGAGGCCTTGAAAGGCACGATGTCCTTGCCGCCGTCGGCGGTGTTGTTCTGCCACTCCCATTCACCGTTGTTTTGAGTGCCAGCGGTAGCGAAGCTGCTGCCACCACACCCGATGGAGATCAACGAAGTGGCGATGACGCTAAACGCGGCCGTCAGGCCGAGCAGGTTTTTCTTGTCTGTGTTCATAATTTTAATTTGCCCCGCCTCTTTTTCGGAGGTACCCCCATATAGGGTGTTGGCACTATACCTGAACATACCAAGAAAGTCAAGAGGAATGTGGTCAATTTTTTCAATAATTGACAAGGCTAAAGTTTCAAGTCTGAAGTCTGATGTAAGTCCCAAGTAATAGGTAGTAAGTTTTCGAACTTGATACTTGATACTTTTTACTTAATTTAGACTTGAGCCTTTAGCCTTGAGACTTATCGCCTGTATTAGTGCTTGACACCCCTTTTAGTATTCTGGTATAAACTGAAGAAGTTATGTTAAGGAAACTCATTGGGGGTGTCGAGTAAGACGAGCTGATTTTTAATCCGCCCGCTTTACCGCCGCCTACCGGCGGATTTTTTTAACACCGAAGTTTAACAACTCGGTCCAAACTAAGGCTGAAGGATTTCAGCCTTGAAGGAATTAGCAAGTATAATAATTATGCAGCAAGCTGTTACTTCGACCCGCCGTCCGCCACCTGGCGGAGGCGGGGAGAAGAACAGATGCTACGCATCTGCTATCCCGTACGAGCTAATTCCAGACAGATACCGTAAGGTGTCTGTTAACCGATGGTCGTCAGAGTAATCTGATGATTGTCGGGCTGATGTCGTACCGCAAGTTGCGCCATCAGCAGAAAAATCGGTACGCCCCTCGATTAAATTCGAGGTGATGGTGTACCGCCAAGTAGTAATTCAATAAAGCACATAGAGGATGCCTTGGTAGATTCAGCTGATG
>CAYHNZ010000027.1:0-12595 GCA_964358205.1 uncultured Candidatus Saccharibacteria bacterium
CTCATTACGAGAAGGGTAGCGCCACAAAGAGTCTTGGTCTTTGGGCAGGGTTTTAGCGACAACTTCTTTGACCTCGTCCGGCAAGTCATCGCTCAGCTCACCAAAGCCGCCGTTCTGTTCTTTGAGCCACTGCTTGATATATTCAAAGCTCGCTTGCATGAAGCGCGGTTGATGACCGAGTTCGTCTTTGGCTTTGTCCTTCATCGACTGTTCCATTTCCAGTTGCATCTGGTAGGACATGTCCATCTGTTCGCGGAACTTCGGGTAGTTTTCCGCGACGAAGTTGTTGACTCGGGGATCCTCAATCGAGTTCATCATGATCGAGAAACCCGGCTGAGCCCATGTTTCTTTGGGAATAAATTCGGTTCGTGAGACGCGCCGATGGCCGCCTTCGTGAGAGATAACGAAACGCAGGTAATCCATGGGTTTCTCTAAGAGGTCTTTGGGATCAACTCGGATAATATTGTGCTGGAAATCCCAGTGCCAGCCAGCGCCGGGCTGATTGAGTTGCACGGGAATCTTAAAATCTTTGCCGATGAAGTATGCGAGCGAAGTTAAAATCTTTTGCTTCGACTCAATCTCATTTTGTTGCTGAGGATCGAACTGGGATAACACCTCCTTGTCTCCGCTTCGCCGAAGCATCTGGTAAGCCTGCTCGACATTTTCTTGAGCTGGAGGAGCCTCGGGCTGTTGTTCAACTTGTTGGGACTCAGTTGTTTCGGTCGGGGATTCTTGACCAGGTGAATGAGTTGTCTCCACCCCAGCGGCAGTTATTTGCTCTTCGGTATGTGATCCCTCAATCCGTTCCATGTTTTAAGGTTACATTTTCTTGAGAAAAAAGCCTAGTTGAAGGAAGTGGTTAAAAGTATCGCACCGCGGCTACGGGGCTATAGCGTCAGAGAAGATCATTACCTCTTTGCCCGGTCGAGCTTCATACGCACTGTAGTTGAGTGAAAAGTCCTCTACCCTATTAACCCTTGTGTTTCTCCAGTTTTTGTAGCGCTTTATCGCGGTATTTACTAACTGTTTGTGGCGAAATGTCGAATTTCTTAGCGATCTCCGCGAGAGTAAAGTGTCGATCACCTAAACCGTAATACATCACGATAATTATCTGTTCGCTCGGGGTAAGGATAGAAATGAGTTTGCGATCATACTCAAATAATAACGGTTTCATCGTTTATTGAGGTTTAGTTATATCTTTAATATTCGATTCGTTCATTTTCCACAAGCCGCCTTCCCGCATTAACGTCCAAGTGCCTTCAAATTCTCCGGTCTTCCACTCCCACGGATTATCTTCTTTTTCTTCGGTAGCGTAAAAGTGAACCTTGATCGTATTGGGTTTGTCGGTCAGCTCAACGGAAACTAAGCGAATAAATATCGTTCGATCCAACCCCTGCTGCCAACTCTCAAACGGTAGTTTGGCTTTTCTACCTGTTGCGTAAAAGTCATAGGCTTCCTGCAACGCACCACTGCCTAAGGTCGTGTAATACTTTGCGACGACCTCGGCTTGTTCTGATGGGTAGTTGAGCTGGATCTCTTGTGGAGTCGCGCCCTCGGCCGTCTTAATCATCGCCTGGATGCGATCATTGAGCTGAGAGTACTCAATGGCAAAACCGACGTTCTCTTGTCCCTGGAGCGTCTGAGTGTTCATCCCGACAACTTTACCGCAGATATCCACCAACGGACCGCCTGAGTTGCCTGGAATGATGGAGGCATCAGTTTGGATGAAGCGACGGTCATCGTAGTCATCTAGCGTCAAAGCCGAAACAATGCCTTTGGAGATCGACAGATTCCGGCCAAGTGGGTAGCCGATTGCATAGACTTCATCAACGGGGGCAACTGGCCTGGTTGCTCCGCGCAGGAACGGCATATCGTTGTAGCTGGTGATTTTAATGAGAGCAATATCGCGCAGGGAATCAGTGGCAACAACTCGCGCAACCGAAGCTAGATCTTGGTTGCCGACCAAGATATTCGTAATAGGGTTGTGATCGACAACGTGATTATTGGTGACAATGAAATTCTTCTCGACAAAGAAACCGCTACCCGTACCCTCCTCGCCCTCAATAAGAACAACCGAATCAGAAGCGGTTTGGACATCCGCCTGGCCACACTTGAGTTCGTAATCAACCTGGCCGGTCTGATACTGGTAGACAAACCAAAGTAAAATCACGTTGAGGATTAATGACAGGAAGATACTTAATCGAACGACCCATTTGGTAGTGAATAAGCCGCCCCTCCAAATCTTCTGAACAATCCGGTTGGTTTTTATTCGATGGAACATATAGCCAAGCACTTGAGTATATTTATCGCTCGTTAGTTTTCCTGAACGGTGGGAGTAACTTATTTGGCCACTCCTGAATGCTTTATATAGCAACCAAACAAAAACGAATCCGATAGTAACCCAAGGCAAAAGTAAAAGGCCAATAATGATTCCAAGGAACCAAAGCAACCCACGTAAGAATTTACGGAAATCACCCGACATGAGTTTCGTCAATTTGTGCATGTTTACAAATTTCCTCATATATCTTCACCATAGCTAACGTATCAAGTTTGCAGTACTCGCAGAGATTATGGAAAAGCGTCTCTTTGTCGATATCTTCCTCGCCTTCTAAGACCGCGTGCATCCAGAGACGTTGGGCGGTTGCGCCTTCACCAATGTCCAAGTCTTTGTAATTTAAGCTCGGCACTAATACAGGCAGAACTTTTTTAATCGAAGCACTACCCGAAAATCCGCCATCAACAATCCAGCCGTTGGAAAACGGCAGCATGAGATCGACAATCCGGTCATTGAGTTCCTCAAAGAATCCTTTGTAGGCCGGGGCGAGTTTGGCTAAGTCGCGGTTGCAGCTCTTCTCAAACTTTTCCGACCA
Organism: uncultured Candidatus Saccharibacteria bacterium; assembly: GCA_964358205.1. Lineage (GTDB taxonomy): Bacteria > Patescibacteriota > UBA1384 > 2-12-FULL-50-11 > 2-12-FULL-50-11 > JANLIQ01. The sequence continues at coordinate 2,871 of CAYHNZ010000027.1, forward strand.
GACCAGAACAGTTCCCTTGTCCCCAATATTTTCTTTGAGCGATTGAGCGATCTCGGCGGCTGGATTGGTGTTGGTTCGATGAAGATACTCAAAGTGCTGTAAATCGCCGCCTGGCGTCTCCAGGACGTGTAAGGAGTACTGACACGGGACTTGCTGGTAGGGACGCAATCCGTCAAAAGCTGGGATAGCGCTGCTTAGGGTTTCGTAATCCAAGAAATAGAGCGGAAACTGGAGGGTACAGAGAAAGTCTTTAACTCGCGAGACATCGACGCTCCGCTCGGCTGTTTTAACCGCTTGGATGTGGCGCGACTGTTTATCGCTCAATGTGAAGCCATCCGGAATATCCGCTAAATCGGTAATTCCTAAATCTTCCAGCTCGGCAAAGAGGTTTGGTGTTGGCGTCGAGATGTCGTAAATACTGCCGGCCGCAAAGCTGGTGAGAGTTTTGAAGATCGGTAACCATTCATAGACTGAGCCGGTGTGAGCGTGGCGCGGCGAGATATCCGGCATCGTCGGGCTGTTAATTACTTTCAGGGCTTCGGCAATTCTGTGTTTAGTTGGCGTTCGTTTGGCTTGGACCTCATCAGTGACATCAGAAATAGTAAATAATTTATAGCAATCAATTTCGCCGTCACGAACGTAGCCGTTATTAATGTGGGCGACAGCAATTTTCTCAACTTGGTAACCCAAACCTTCCAGGACCGTCATCTGGAAAGCTAGATCGTGCTCATGTTCGGGCTTAACTTTGGTGCTCGACTTCACTTCGTAGAGTTCAACGGTTTTTTGGTCGGTAAAAATAACTACATCGCAGATGCAGGCCAGGTTTTCGTAATCGAATTTCGCTTGGAAGAGTGTAGTAACGCCGGAGCTGATCGCTTTCTGAGTTCGGTCGGAGAGCGTTCGGTATTCCGAGTAATTATTAAATCCGAGTCGTTGACCGCCGGGGAAAAGTTTTTGGGCATAGCCTTCGATCAAGTTGCCGGTGTCAAACATCGCCTGCTGGTTATCATCAATCGGCGGCAGCTTTGATTTGTCGTGTTTCTTAAGCCACAACCAAGCCGGGTGTTTAAGGAAAAGTAAATATTCACTTTTTGATAATGTCATTTCAATTTAGAAGTTTCCTTGCACTATCAATCCAGCTTACAAAGGTTGGCTCTGAGTTCTGGCCCGTAAAAATGAATATTTTCTTTCTCGAGCGTGTTAGTGCCACAAGAAACTTATTAATATACTCGTCCTCAATACCTTCTCTTGGAATCAAATATTTATCATTAAAGTTCACCATGAAAACATAATCGTATGACAGGCCCTTTGAACCCAATATTGTCGTGATCTTTACTTTAACTGAACAGTGGATGCCGCCACGGAAGTTGTTGCCGAATATCTTCTCTCTAGCATCATTCTCTGCTAGTAAGCTCGGGACTATCTTTAAACTGCTGAATAACAATTCCCGATCTTCATCTTTTAACTTCTGGCCTTTTTCAAGCTTAATTGAGGTTGCCCTCAACTTTTTTATCTTCGAAACTATTTCACTCGGTAGACAAACGCTGAAAGCCAGTTGGCAATCCTTACTTTTTACTATTGCTTCATTAAGAGTTTTGTCGTCCATTAATCCCCTAGCAGAAAGTCTCCAGCCAAGATTAGAATCTTTATCGAGGGCCAGTAGACCAAGTCCTTCGGCTAGACGTTGGTTGTCCGTAGCATTAAACTCGTCTCCGGATATATTACTGTATCCCTTTTTCCTAAGCGCCGTAGCCAGGGGTTTAATCTGTTTCTTCAAGCTACAAATTACTAACACATCAAATTTTGGTTCATGAGAAAATATTTCGCAAATCGCTTTATCAAGGGTGAAGGCATTCTTTGTTTCAAAAACCTGAGTCTTTACCTCTATTTTAGGGTGAGCCTCTGACAGCTTATCCTTCTTCTCCTCAGGAAAGTACAAGTACTGCTTTTCTATTCTGTCGGGTAAGTAGCCCTCAGCTTTTGCTTTAGTTACAACGTCGTGAAAGGCATCTATGACGACATTAGTACTTCGAGAGCAGTAAGGTAGTTCGAAATTTTCAAAACTATCCAATCTGTACATTTCGCGGATGTTTTCTGGCCTCGAGTGTTTAAATGAGTAAAGTGACTGGTCGTCGTCTCCGGCGATAAGGACATTGTTTTTCGACGCGAGCAGATTAATTAGCTCCGCCTCAAGCTGATTAAAGTCCTGATATTCATCGATCAATATAAGATCAAATTGGGGTATTTTAGATTCGTCTTGTGTGAATAGGTTTACTAGCTCCAACACAATGCTAGATGGATCATAAGATTTGTAATAACTTCTCCTTCTAGAGAGAAAGTTTATTACTTCAGTTTCTTCTGTCTGAAAGTTGTATATAACCTTTTCCAGATGTGCCGCTTTACCGTACTCGGCATTGAAATCTTCCTCCGCTATTTTTAGTAAGTCAGGATAGATTGTCTGTTTGTTCTTTAGCTGCTTAGCAGCGAAGCTGTGGAGCGTCGAAACCTCAGCTAGCCCATGCATGTCAACCGCGAGATCTTTCACAAGCTCGTTTATGAACGTTAGAACTAGTATCTTATCCTCACCCTTTGCCAAAAGGTCTTTAGCTACCTCCTGAAAGAGATAGCTCTTTCCGGTACCTGGCCCAGCCATGACAAGTCGTTTGGTGGCGGTAGAATTTAGCACTTTCTTTGAATAAGCAGCTCGTTTTTCCTCATAAAGTTTATGGTGCTCGCTTACGGTGCTCATTGTTTGTAGTTTATCTTAAAAAGCACTTTTTAACAGGTGGGGATATGATTATCTAGCAGCTCAACACGGTTTGGTAAATCACCCCAGACCAATATTCGCCAGCTATCTAACGGTTGTTTCTGCTAGTGACGAGACATGGGAATTTTCAACAGTCAAACCGACACTTTTTTCGAAGCCTGAATCGTTGGGATCGAGAGCTTTCATGACCTCATTCGTGACATGCCACATAACTACAGGCGCTACGGCATTACCAAGCGCTTTATAGTTGGCTGTTCTGGGGCCAGAGAGGGTAAAACTATCAGGAAAGGACTGTATTCTTGCAACCTCACGTGGGGTGAACATCCTAAATCTCCCATTCACACATAGCACTGGATCGGTACTGTTTAGACTAACCTTTGCTAGATGAGCGCCAACTGTGTTGCACGGCTCATCGAGCTTCTGTGCCCTGCCTTTATTCATGGTCTTTGTATGTTTAGTTGTTTGCATACCCTGAATCGCTTTGTCGCTGAAGTAAAACTTTTCATCTACTTCCGACTCTGGGAGTACAACATCGATTATCTTTTTGGGGTTATCAAGCGAGACTGGTCGTGGAAAGCTGAATCGATCGAAAGCGTTCTTGTCTTTGAAACCAACAATGAAAACACGCTCTCTTTTTTGTGGAACGGCATAGTGCGCGGCGTTCAGGATTTTATAGCCAACGTGATATCCGGCCCTTTCGAACTCCTTAATAATTAGAGGGAAAGCCTCGCCCTTGTTCGCTGAGAGTAGTCCTTTGACATTCTCGGCGACAAAGACCGATGGCTGTTTATCTTTCAATATCCTGCACATCTCGAAGAATAGTTTTCCCTTTGCATCGTTATAGCCAAGACGTTTAGGATTTTGAGCAACCACAGAGAATGATTGGCAAGGAAACCCACCGGTCAAAATATCGTGATCTGGTACCTCGTGCGAACCTAAAGTAAGAATGTCTCGTAGCTGACACTGGTGCGGAAAGTTAGAGTTATAAATATCAACTATTGGTTTATCAAAATCCATTGCATACACCAGTTTAGTAGGAAGCTTGCGGTACTTTTTGCTCATAAACTCAAAACCCCCTTGTGATCCAAGGTCCATGCCACCACAACCGCTGAAAAGTGAAGCTATCTTGTAGCTCTTTTTCTTCATACAAGCAGTTTTTCCCACTTACCCGATTTTTCCTTATAACGAATGTCTGCGCCGTCCCTTGGAACCATTTCGATAAGATCTTCTTTATACTTTCCAACAGGGTTACTAATAAGGAACAGGGTGACATCTTCCCCGGATATGAGCAGGCGATACACGTAGTAAAATTCGCCCAAGGTGTCCGCAGCGCTCCATTCGCTCGGTGTCATATGAAAGTTGTTGGTAAATAATTTCCCTCGGCTGATAGTGGTCTTAACCTCAATATATCGACGTAAATTATTTACCCCATCATATGAACTTATGTCATATCCAACCGCGAAATGTTCTGGAATTTTCTTGATTAGGTGGAGTAACTCTTTGCGGTCTAGGTTAGTCAATCTAATTTTTTCGTGCTCAATCACGATGGATTCGCCCACATCTCCAATCTCTTTTGTCTTTAATGTCTGCTCGGCCTCGCGTCGTGATCGGATTTTCTGTAATACCTCAAAGATAAAGGCGGTTTGCTCCTTAGCTTCCGCCTTTTCTCCGAGCTCCTCGATAATAGACAGAATATTCGCCTCAAATATGCTCGTGTCGAGCTGATTGTTAACGTATGCAAACCACGCATCTTGCGTATTTGCGACTTCAGCTGGTTGTATGTCTTTTCTGCCGCTTAATTGATCGTAGCTGCTAAAGTACTGGTCACTGTTAACAAACGCCTGGATTGTCTCTAGGTTTATTGTATTCAAGTAATATTGGTAATTTGGTCTCAGTTTTACCAGATCGGCTAGCTCCATGTAGTCCAGAATGTCCCCAGCGTAACGGATGACATCTCCTCCGCTGTCGTACTCGACATTAGCTAAGCGATTATCCAGAATAATCTTTGCCGTTTCAGAGGGATCGCGATTATCTCTCGTGACTCGTAAATCGTTAAAGATAAGGTGGGTAGCTTCAGCTTTTGTGATGCCGAATTTGCTGTCTTGCCCAACCTGCTTTTTGCCTTCAAGCATTACCTGAAGAAGGTACCTCACGGGTTTGAATTTCACGCCACTTGATAAATACTCGGCGCTTATATGTGGCTTCAGATGACCACCTGGATATTGAAAGTAATAGAGAAAATATCTAAAGAACTCAATTAGATCTTGTTTCTCGGTGAGAAGTTCCGCCATTCTGCTGGGCTTGGCTTTGTCGCCATCATATTCAATCAGCCCGAATAAGGAAGAAATCTCGGTCCTCCAATTGTTTACGGTCTTATCTGTCGCACTTGCATTGCCAGGATAAAGTTTTATGGCCGCATTTAAATTTGTTTTAAAGGTCTCGTATTCCGAAGGCTCGATTCTTGATATTTCATTAGCCATGAACAACAGAACGCTTTCAACGTCGTTCTTAAACCTCGGCCGTATATGGTGAAGTCGTAAATAATATTCCTCAGGAACCCTATACATTCTGTAACTCTAGAGCTTTTATGAGTTCTTCTGCAACAGCGTAAGCCATCAAGGGCGGAACGGCGTTACCCACTTGTTTATACTGACTGGTCTTAGAGCCATAGAAAATGAAGTTATCAGGGAATGACTGTAAGCGAGCCGACTCCCTTACTGTAGGAATTCGGTTAAATCGATAGTGGAAATGGTGCCTATGGCCAGTGTCGATAGTTAAACTAGGTCTTTTGCTGTTGTACCTTGTCCACGCAATGTTTACCCTTCTCGTATTGCGAAGTTCTTCTGGTAGATCTTTATAATTTCCACCATCGGGGACTAGCGCAATAGTGCCAACTGTCTTAGGGCTGTGTGAAGTTACTTCGTGGTTAAAAATTCTTTCGCTTTTTTGGCGCATTAACTTTTGGTATTTGCTTTGCGGCTCAAGATAATGTGCCGTACCATCTCCAACAGATTCCTCTGGCAGATCACTCAAAGCATCAAAGCATGTGTGTTTATTATCTATGTGTTTGGGTTCAGGAAATTCAAAGCTATTACTATTCTTGATCCCTACAAAAACCACCCTTCGTCTGTTTTGTGGCACCCCATACTCCGAGGCAAGTAGTATTTTGTACTTAACCTCATAGCCGAGCTTTGTGAAGTCGCTGATAATCTTATCTTTGATCTTGCCACTCTCCATAGAGACGAGATTCGGAACATTCTCCAGAACAAAAGCAAGTGGCTTGAAGTACTCTACTGTCCTAACAAAGCCTTGGTAAAGTTTGTTTCGAGGATCGCTAGGGTCTCTCTTGCCAGAAATAGAGAACCCTTGGCATGGTGGGCCACCGATAACGATATCTACATCTCGCCCTACTTTCTTTTCAATCTCTGTAGGAGAAAAGTTTCCCAGGTCTAGGTTTAAGACAGCAGCGGATTCATGATTGTTCGAAAAGGTAACGAGCGAGTCTTGCCAATTGTCTATACCTGCTAGGATTTCAAACCTACCGGTTTGCTCGAAACCATACGACATACCACCACAACCAGAAAACAGATCAATCACCTTATACTTATGACCTTTGGCCCTGTTATTTGGATACTTAGAGCCCACCAACTCAATAATCTTGTTTTTAGGATATTTTCTTATGCCCTTAACTCCGATCCTTGTTGCAACAAGGAGGCCTTGGTTATCCCAGTTTCTCAGCGTGTTTGGATGTACATTAAGAAGTCTGCACGCCTCTGAAAGGCTTAAGAGCTCAGGATATGTTTCTGTTGTCTGCATAATATTTACTTACCAATACTTAACAATTTTTATATAGATAATTTGTGCGCAAGTTCATAATAGCAATAATAAATTAGGGTTCATAATACAAATTAGACAACCCGGTACACTTGAAGACTCCTGCGTCAGCTTAGGACGCGGTCCGATAACCTTTTATTTTTTCTCCTGCCCTCTCTCCTGATCGTAAGGACAGGTCTGGCGGCCTCAAGGTCGTCCCTTTTTCATATAGCCGCTAATGAAGGGCTCCACCTTGACCCCACCAGCATGCTGCCCTTGCTCTCTGGTCGAAGGGCAGGCAGGTCGACAAAGCCCGACCAGAAATAACTTATTGAGGAGGTAATAATGACAACAAAGGTCTTATCGAAAGAGGCAAGGTTCAATGATCGGTTTCGGGAGTTAGGCTTTGGGATCACGCTGACGCAAGGTGTTCACGCTCTGAAGAACATCGAAGGGTTACTGCACGCGGTGCGTAATTACGACAAGTTCGAGGAGAAGAACGATCCGTACGGTGAGCATGATTTCGGCTCGTTAAATTGGTATGGGAAGAAGATCTTCTGGAAGATCGATTACTACAATCCAGCGTTTTCCGGCTGGTGCGATCCGCTCTCGGAAAACTGCAAGCGCGTGCTGACGGTGATGTTGGCGGAAGAGTATTAAGAATCAGGCTTGAGGTTAACTGCCTCAGGCCTTTTTCTTTGGCAGTATCTTCTCTAGAGTCCGATCGGAACTAACAACAAAGTGGAGATCGGGCTCGTCGGAGAGGTCTTTTTTAATGTAGTACGAGAGACTTTTGGCTGAGCGCGGATTCGAGCAGAGAATAATCACCCTGGGAAAGACAGTGTCTTCCTCTTCCCGCCATTCGCCGTCAGTATAGTAGTCGGCGTATTTTCTGACGCGGTTGCGAAGTGCCTTACTGGGCGCTGTAATGAGGGCATCGAGGAAATATCGCTTCGCTTTAACGATAAAGTAGGCGTCCGGTGCCGGAGCAATTAGATTTTCGACGCCGTTCAGGTCGGCTTTGGTCCAAAAGCGAAGCGCCCCTCCCGTTTGTTGCATCAGATCCAAGTAAATCTGGGCAACCGTAACGCATCGGTCCCGAAAGGTGGGCGTATAATTCTTCTCCCAGCTGATGCGCTTCAATTCGGATGATGGCTTGCCTAGCTTCTTTAATACGGCTCGACTAGACTTTCCCAATGAGTAGACTGCCGGTACGATTGCCGACTTTTGATCGTAGTACTTTCTGACGTGATCATGGGTCGTGAGTTTGTTGAGCAGTTCGATAGTTTGGCGATGGTTCTTGTAGTGAAGTAATGTTTGAATTTGCGGACGGGTCAGATAGCGGAAGCGGTACAGTAAAAGCAGTATGTCAGTGTGGCGTTGGGTAAGTTGGAGGGGTGTTGTTTGTTCCATGGCGGAAGGCAGAGGGGTAAGAAGAGAGTGTATATATTAATAAAGACTCAACTTTTTCATTACTCTAACCAGTTGCGGCATTCAATTCCGGATCAGCTGCTGCTCTTTTCTTGCTGATTGATCCGAGCGTCTTTTTGGGCTTGGCCGGAGCTATTTTAGGCTCTCTTTTCATAATTTCGGCTACAACTGGCGGTTCCGGTTTCTGGTAAACAATAGCGTAGTTTTTTCGCGAGGCATTAATCAACGCATTCAGCTTCTCTGGGTCTTTGTCATGGTTGATCGGGATAGTTTCGCCGGAGAACGGATCTTCGGCTTCAATGGCCGCCAGGCGCATGTAGAACTTATGGCGCGGCAAGTTGGCGATGTCGCCGGTTTTCACTAGCGGCGAGAACTGTGCCAGCATCAATTCTTCATCAACCGGGCTGGCGGTTCGGAAGCAAACAACCACGCCGGTATTAGCCAGGATCACATCAACGATAGATCGGTCCGATTGCTGAGCTGTCGATTGCTCGGCAATCGTAATACGTAAACCAAACTTTCTTCCGCCAGACAGCAGCTTAGTAAACGAGCTGGTGGCAAAGTTCTGGAACTCGTCGACAAATAAATAATACGGCGTGCGGCTCGACAGTTCTTTTCGGGCCCGGCGCTGAGCAGCCTGATGGATCTTGGCGATCACTATCGTACCTAGTAGTTGAGAGGTATCTTCCCCGATTCTTCCTTCGGCTAAATTGCAGATCAGGATACTCTGGTTATCAAGGATACTTTCGAAGTTAATCGTTGATTTTGGTTGCTCTAAAATTCGCTTAGCGATCGGTGAGAACAAGAAGCGACCGATCTTGGCTGTCACGCCACCGACCATTTTAACGATTTGGTAATCGCCGGCTTTGCCGAACTCATTCTTCCAGAAGCTCCGCAAGCTCTCGTCTTTTAATCGACCGGTAACTTGTTTTTGAAGTTGAGGATTATTAAGCAATTCATAGACCGTGAAGATTGTCGCGTCTTCAACCGTAAAGGCGGTGTGGATGGTGTTGCGCAAAATGTATTCAATCCGGTGGGCATCGGTATTTTCACCCTTGTTAAAGATGCGGCGGAAAATGGAAACAATACTTTCGCAGGCGAATTCTTTTTCCAACTCCAGCTCGTCCTCAGTCAAACCGGGCGGCAGTTCCAATAAATTAATGCCGATCGGATGGGCAATATCAAACGGATTGAAATAAATTACGTCATTAATTCTTTCTTCGGGAACAGTCGCCAGTAGGTCTTCAGCTAGATCTCCATGTGGATCAATTACGGCCACCCCTCGGCCCTTTTGGATGTCTCCTTTGGCCATGTGGTAAATGGCGGTCGATTTACCGGAACCAGTCTGACCGATTAAATACATGTGCCTTGAGCGCTCATCGTCAGTTAAGCCAATCTCAACTGACCGATTACCGTAGTTGTTATGACCGAAGACAACATCCAAATCGGTTCTGTTTTTGAATGAGAGTGGCGTAGGCAGCTCCGGGCTCTTCAACTTATTGAAATCTTCCGTCCGCGATAATTTGGTATATGGGAAGTGATACAGCGCGCCAACTTCCGAAGAAGATAGAATTAATTGCCGGTTGTTAAGCCGATTCTTGTAGTGCCACCACCGTAATTGTTTGCCGAGTTTCCAGAGCAAGTTTCTTTTGGCTGACAACGATTGGCCGGCTGGGTGCAAAAAGCTCATAAAGGCCGAAACTAGTCCGCGCTC
>CAYHNZ010000028.1:0-11403 GCA_964358205.1 uncultured Candidatus Saccharibacteria bacterium
AGGTCAGAATAAACTGCAATTTGTCCCGTCGGTCATTATTCGCCCATCCGGATCGGCCGGCCGCTACCTAGTCAACGCGACTGTCTCGTGGGGTAGCGGTATCGCTCGTCAGTTGACTCTAGCCAGGATAATTGAGTGATGGAACAAAAATTACGAAACGGGAAACATCAAAAACTTAGCAGTTCAGCAATTCTAAAATTTCGTAATTCCGAGCCAGCGTTTACTTTGATTGAGCTACTTGTCAGTGTGGCGCTTTTAATTGTTGCGATTAGCATCGCCTTATTTGCCACGATCGGTGTCAACGGCCTTGTTCAACGATCGGACGCTCGGGGAACAATCAGCGAAGCTGGCCGGACGGTCGGTGACGAGCTTCGTCGAAGGGTCAACGATGCCCCGGTTGGGGGAGTCAGTCTACTGGAAAAATACGACAATACCGCCACAACGCCGTACGCTGGTATCCAGGTTAAAAGTTTCTCAAGCGCCGAGTCATTCAACACCTGTACCGTTATCGGTCGAGCCGTGGTTAACAACAGTTCGGCTGACGACGAGGAGATATATAGCCTTAGCGTAACGGGATCGTTAGTGGCGGCGATGATTTACAGAGTTGACGACGCCGGTCGCTGCCCGTCTAGCTCGCCGATCTACCAAAATCGCCTGACGAGCAGCCAGTCGACAGTCAAGGATATGCGCTTTTCCCTCCAAACGGTTGATTGCTCACCCGTCGTTACCGGCTGTATAAGCAAGCAACTATTACGTTATTCCCTAACCGTTGAGCTAGCCCAAAAAGTAGTTGGCGCAGCCAGTGAGGCCAAGAAGCCGACCCTTACCCTCCAAGGCGCTCTACCAATCGGGCTAGTCAATGAAGCGGCGACGCTCTTAGCCATTGACACCACTAGTCTTCCTAACGCTGTGGCGAACTGTGACTACTCCAAACAGCTGGTGGCAAGCGGCGGCTCTGGCGCTGGTTACAGCTGGAGCTACGGCCCGTCCCACCCCTCTTGGTTGTTGCTTGGCGCAGAAACAGGGATCTTAAGCGCTACCCAGCCACTGCAAGGCACGCACCCCTTCACTGTCAGAGTGGCCGATAACGCTAATCACACCGCCGATAGGAACCTTTCCCTGACCGTTGATCCAGTCGGTGCTTGCCAAGTTGATCCGGGGGAGCCTAATTAACAAAAAAGCCATGGCTACCAACCAAAAACTAAACCAGGATAGTTACCGGCCAGCTTCAGCCCTGCTTCTGACAGTGATGATTATCGCCATCATCTCCACGACCACCCTGTCGTCTATTGCTATTCGTTTTGACCAGCTATCGGCCACCGATCGGATCGCCAACGCCCAAGTCGCTAAATCAGCCGCCGACAGCGCCTTAGTCAAGTTAAAGGAACAGCTAGTAGCCAATACCGACGTGAAGCCGACTCTTACAGACCTCGACGCCAATACTACCGATACGACCAAGACCGCCAAGGAAATATCAACTTACCGACCGAATCCCCGTAAAATTGTGGCCACCTACCAAAAAGCCCAAGGTACTTTGCCTCGCTGTCTGGCAGTGGCGGCCCTCATCCCTTGGACTAATGACGGCCAGTATCAATTCAGCCAACAAGACAGCTCCAACCCGGTGATGCTTTTTAGCTATGCCAACATCGTTAACGACACACCATTGGGGATTATTCCGGGCAACGGCAACCTTGGGGGCCCTGGAGACACTACCGAAAAACAAACAACAATCTCCCAGCTGACCAATATGGGCCACTTCTATAATCCCTACGCTCCGGTCGGTGCATCGCAGAACAGCGCTTATTACTGGACGATTAAACTGGGAGGGCCCCAAGACCAATTCCTGACCCGTAAAGCCAGTGACGGCACCAGCTCTTACTATAAAAATATGGACTTTTTCTACCTACCATATCTGCCCCGCTGGCAAGACACCGGACTGAATTCGATCACCTCCGGAAGCGGTTTCGATCGTATCAAAGCCGTTGACTTGCAAAGCAAGTTCGAGTCGACTATCAAAAGTAATAATTTTAAGATCTGGATCGATGCCTCGGTCACCGATAGTCAGATCAGCCAATACGGCTTCGGCGATTTATTTACCGGCGATAGTAACTACCGCTTGAAATGGCTCCAGCCGTCGCTCTGGAACGACAGCCCAGAGGCTGACTTGCTCACTCCGGGTTCAACCAGCACCGGCCTGATGACGCCGTACCGGGCTGATAATGTTGCCGCTCCCCCTGGTAGCTCGATCAGCTGGACAAAGAAAAGCCAACCCCTGATGACCGTTCCACCCGGCAATAGCTCTGGCTGGAATACCGCCATCGTTAAAGGCTCCAAATCCTTCTCCTTTATTAAGCTTAACTCCAGCCAGAATGAGACGAAGTTTTGTCCGCCGACGCTTGGATCACCGACTTGTCCGGCTGGGACGACCATCACCGGTTCGATTTATGGCTCCTTGGAAGGAATCCGTCTTAATCAGGCGATGACGTTTGTTTTACTAGACAAGAGTCTATCACCGCTGAATCTCGTCGGCCGCGGACAAGATCAGGGCCGTTTCTATTCGGTCGTTTTTACAGCCGTCAGCAACGGGGTTGAAAGCGTCAATGTTACCTTCGAGCTTAGTAGCGATCCTTCCGACACACCCAAGCTTAACACGACTCCAACCCCTCGAGCGGCAACTTGGGCCGATATGGATACGATCGTCGTCTTAGCCGGACCGCAGTACTCAACTTTTAACTCTAACAAGTCGGTGACGATTAATGCCGATCCCGACGGTGTCGACGTGACAGTTAATATTAACTCAACTTGTCAACCAACCGGCGGCGCCTTATCGGCTTGTCCGGCTGTTGGCGACTTGATCGATTTGACTAAGCCCGAGAGCATTCCGGTTTGGGGCAAGGTAACCAAAACGACGTTTTCTAACGACGGTAAGACCTTGGTGAGCATTGTCGTTGACCAACTGCGTAAGAGCCCACTACCAACCAGGGAGATGGCTTATACGTATTACACCAGCGGCGGAGCTCCAAGAATCGCTTATTACGGCGGGGCGATAGATATGAATAGTTACGACGGCGGTTACGCTTCGGAATCGAACCAGTTGTGGATTTACGATCCGGAGGCTGACTCCTGGGAATTCAAAGCTCCTGGCGCCGTTAATCCTGGGCCGCGAGCTGGTGCCTCAATGGTTTACGACTCCGTTAACGACCGTCTAGTAATGGTCGGTGGTTACTATCACGAGCCAGTGGTGGTGTCACCTAATAGTGCTAATTGCGAGATAACCCAATCGGGCTGTCTTTATACTAACCGCCCCGGCCTCCGCGTCGCCAAGAGGGTAACTAATGATGTTTACGCCTTCAAACTCGGCGGTCTGGGCGTCAGCGCCAACACCTGGAGCAAGATAGATTATCCGGTGGCGAGCTTAGGTAAAATCGAATCAAATAAGAGCTATACGGTTCGGGTGACCTCGACGCTGGCGGATCGGTCGGGGCTAGAGAGGTGGAATATGACCGCCAAGACTGCTAGCGCGAACCAAACCCAGGTAATTAAAGTTTCTCCAACTGACAATAAGACTTTTGGAATCGTGCTTTATCCTAGTGTCGCTGGGGTAGCTAAAGGTGACGAAGTCTATTATTACGGCAGCAAATCCTCCGACAGCAGTGGCTTCTACGGCTGGGGCAAGATAGACAACGTTAATTATAGTGCTAACACGGTTGATCTTGTCACATACGGGTATAAGGGAGATGAAACAACCGTTACCATGAAGTCGCTAGCAATCCAGGTGGTCAAGCGACAGATCGCCACTACCACCTGTGTTGGTGGGAGTGAGATCGGTGTTGGCGGTTCTTACTATTTTTGTACCTTCAGCTCTAACGACACTACCGGTTACGCCGTTGGTGATTCGGTCGTGCTGGAAAAATACGCCGACGACAATTCTCAACTAACCGGTACCCTGTCGGGATTTATCAGCTACATCGACCCCGCTGGTAAAGCCTACTTTGTCGCCGACGAGCGTAACCCGTTGGTTGAGGATTTTTCTGACCAGACTGCGGGCAAAATTGCTGGCGAGTCAGCCGTCGCCTTCCCCTCGGCTCGCTACGGTGCCGCTATGGCGCTACAACCAAAGAACCCTAACCTTAACTGCAATCTCAATGTTTCGGTGCCAAATTGCGCTTCTTATTGGCAAGGTGCGGCCAAGAATCTCAACAATAATCACCGTTTCGCCGATCTCTGGAACGTCAATTTCGTGGCTGGTAGTGGACCGGCGAGCGTCGTTTGGTCATTTCAGCCAACCAATAACCCTATCGATTCCGCCAATTTGAATGCGTTGAATAACAACACCTATGCCTTTCAAGTCGTTCGACCGGACTACACCTATCAGCTAGCTACCACGAGCAATTCTGAAAATAATCCATCCATCACTAAGACTGACGCTTCGTGGGACAACAGTCGTTATTGGCCACTGCAGATTGACCCGGCCGACGCCGGAAAAATTGTCGTCGGTGCCTGGGCAACCATCGAGCGACGAATCGCTGACGGTAGCCGCGAGGTCTTCCACGGCATAGTCGGGGATATTTTTAACAGTCAATCGTGCGTCAGTGGCAGTGATAGCGATAGCAAACTCTGTCTTCGCCATAACAGCGCCTATCCAAACGACTCCGGCTTAACTGGCTCATCGGCAAATGCCAAGGTGACGATGACGCCGACCTTCAGAACCGACACCATTACGGGAGGGATATTTAAGGGCGTGGTTGCTCCTGACGGTAGCGGCACAGTCTCGCTAAGCAATGTGCCAGACAACAAGTTAGGGGAGGTGCCAGGTGCTGGTGCATTAGTCCAGATTTGGAAACAAGGTAGTTACCCGTCCAATGGCTACACCCTTACTGTTAATAATCGGACCTTTAATCCCGCCAATAAGACATTCTCCTTCAATTACGATAAGTTGACTGCTACGCCTGATTCGCAAAGCTTCAGTACTAGCCAGATCGCCAGCCAAACCGGCGTTGACCGGATAGTCACCATTACTGATAGTCAGATGGCCTACACCAACAAAATCGGCGCCCCCGAATGGATCAAAGACACTTCAACGGGAGGTTGGCAAATTCGCCAGTCTGGCGCCTATTCAAATTACCTTTACCGACCAGCCAACCGCCGAGCCGGAGCGATGGCCACACTCTACGATGTTGAGACACGGACAACCAGCACCTATCTAGCTGGGGGGACTCTCGGCTCGTATGCCACCCTCTGGCGGATGCAAGACTCTGGCTCAACTTCTAATAGCGCCGTCTGGGATCCGCGGTTTGTTTCAGCCAATGCCGCTAACGATCTACCTAATTTAGCCGGGGGTTCGTTAGTTGTCTATAAATGGGGAGCGAATACCCGGGCGGTTTTTATGGGCGGCAAACAAAAACTTGACCTTTCCAGCGATGACTACGGTCGGGTGATGGGGCCGTATATCAATGGTCGGCCGGATAGCGGTACTTTCTCGGTTAGCGACAACAGCTACTTCGCCGACGACACTAAGTCAAATGGTACCGATGCTCAAGCCTTTGTCAAAACGATAGAAACTAACTTACCGGACGACCGACCGGCCGGGGTTGTTAATTCGCTAGGATTTGTCGGCGGCAATATTCTTCCCAACCCGCCGGCGGTCTGCGCCTATCTCGGTCAAGCCACCGGCTGTAGTAGTAAGCAACTACTTAGTCAGCTGGGTGAGCTGGGCCGAAACAGTCAAGCTGACACGACCCATAACGGCTGGACTTACGGTCATTCGGCGGTCTTGAATGAACTAGGCGCGTCTTTTAAACAACAAAATGGGACTGGCTCGGCCAGCTTGATTATGTCCATTCCCACTATGTCCGGGGCAGGCATCAACGGCCGATTTGAGCAAGAAGGCTATCGGCCATATATTTGCGACAAAAATAGTCCTGGTTGTAGCTTCGCCCAGGGGAAATTCGTTGTCTACGGAACTTTAACCACCAATTTTGGTTCGGATAAAACTGGCGCCATCGCCGCCTACACGACGATGGCAGGGGGCGGGGCGATTCTGGCGACGTCAGCCGCTGTTGGTGCGGCAGTCGTTAATAATCGAGGCGGCTCGAATGGAACTGCCACTGGTTTGTATTCCTACTGCGCTGCCAGCGAGATAGTAAAGAAGGTCGATGGTACCCCCGATTTGAATGATGACGGTACCTACAAATGCCAACCAACGGCCACTCGCTATCTCCCGACACTACCGGACGCTGAAGATCTGCTCTTTACTCTCAACGCCGCTCTCGCCCTCTCCGCCACCGATACCTATAAAATCGTCGGTTACTACGGCGGAGTCAAGCGCGGTTATCTGGTCATCTCCCGCTCTGGCAGTCAGCCAACAGTCTACGAAGTTGCACCGTAGGAGAGATTTTAGATTTTAGAAATAAGAAGCCGTCCCCATTCTTCACTACGACCCGCCAGCTGGCGGTTTGTTTAAAGTTAGGTAATTGTGACTTGTTATTTGGGAGTTACTTTAGACTTCAGAATTGTAACTTTAGACTTGCGGGCTACGCCCGAGAGTCGTATTGGCCGGTTTCGGTATTAACGATGATGGTGTCGCCTGTTTTAATAAATAGAGGCACTTGAATGGTGGCGCCAGTTTCTAATTCGGCTGGCTTGAGGGCGGTGTTGACGGTATTGCCAGCCACGGCTGGTTCGGTGTAGGTGACCTCTAGCTCAACTTTTTTGGGCGAGCGGACATCGATAACTTGGTCGCGCCAATAGAGCAGATCGATCGGCTGACCTTCTTTTAGATATTTAAATCTTTCGGGAGGAAGATCTACCGAAACCTGTTCGAATGTATCGGCTAGCATGGCTTGAGCCAAGTCACCTTCCCGATATAAGTAGGTGGCGTTCTGGTACTGCAAAGCCGCCTCTTCGATCCGGTCGTTGCCCTGGAAAGTTTGCTCAAAAATAGCTTGGGTCAATAGATTGCGTAGCTTGGTATCTAGCTTAGCCTGTCCTCGACCGGCCTGAACATGATTAGCGGCTATTACCTCGTGTGGCGTGTCACGCCATAAAATTTTTGACCCTATTTTGACTTGAGCAAGTGACAACATGGAGGAAGAATAAAGATTTAAGAAGTTAAGGGCTGATTCTTAATTCTAAATTCGAAAATCTAGATTCTAGCCCTACCTCTTGGTGTACGGCAGTAATCCGAGGTAACGAGCTCGCTTGATCGCCTGGGTGACGGCGCGCTGGTATTTAGTCGAAGTATTGGTTTCGCGAGCTGATTTAATTTTGCCCCAACTAGTAATGTAACGGCTCAAAAGCTGGGTATCACGATAATCGATCTCTTTTATTTGGTTCTTCTTAAAGTAACAGTCAATTCGACGCTTCATGGCTGAACAGTTACCAGTTTACAGTTTCCAGTTTTCAGCAAGTTTCTAATTGAACGGCTTCCAAATGGTTTGATAATTAATTGAAAATTGATAACTGAAAATTGAAAATTATTCATCAGAATGGTATATCATCCAAATTGATTTCTTCGGCGGTCTCGGTTTTCTCTTCTTTTTTACTTTTAGAGCTGTCGCTAGCAACGCTCGGCACAAAATCGCTGGCCGGTTGGTCTCCCCTGGGTGATAAAGGGATGAAGTTTTCGGCGACGATCTCGGTTCGGCTTCGTTTGGCGCCGTCGGTGCCTTCCCAGGAATTAGTCTGGAGACGTCCTTCGACATAGACCTTTTTACCTTTAGAGAGCATTTGGGCGGCCAATTCGCCAAGCTTACCCCAAACAGTAATCTCGTGATATTGAGTATCTTCTTTGGTATTGCCGTCTTTATCTTTCCAACGACGATTAGTGGCCACGGCAAAAGAGGATACAGTCTGGCCGCTGGGAATCACTTTGGTTTCGGGATCGCGAGTTAGATTGCCAACAATGGTGGCACGATTCAAGCTAAACATTCTTTTCTTCGGCCTTTCTTTTCGGTCGTTTATTACCTTGCTCATCTAAACCGGCTCGCCATTCAGTCAAGAGATAACGATCGATCTTTTCGCTGTGAACAAGTTCAGCCGCTAAATCCTTTAGAGCTTGAGGATCGGCGTTAAAAAAGACTGAAACTAGCGATAGCTGACTCTGTTTTTTGATCGGGTAAGCCAATCTTTTTACTCCCATATCTTCGCTTTGTTCGAGTTTACTGCCGATGCCTTTGATAATATCAGCCAATTCATCAAGGGCGCCTGTGGCGTCTTTAGCTAGGGCAGACAATAAATACAGTCGAGTCTTTAACTCAACCGGAGCTTCGGCCACAGTCTCTACAGTTTCTGTTTTGGTAACCATTTATAGAAAATTTTACCAGGAATAGGCTGATTCATCAACCCCATCATCGCTAAAGCCTAGCTTCAAGTCTCAAGGCTCAAGTCTGAAGTAAGTACTAAGTCTGAAGTTTAAAGTACCATGGTTCAAAAACTTATTACTTGCCACTTGAAACTTAGATTAGACTTTGGCCTTGTTACTTTAGACTTGTCAGTCAGCCTTTAGACTTGCGACTTGTCTTTGCCCTGTGAGTGGAAGCGCTGATGAATATCCTTCAAACTCTTGTCGGTGACGTGGGTATAGATCTGGGTAGTGGTGATGGACGAATGGCCAAGCAGGGCCTGAACCGATCGCAAATCGGCGCCGTTACGGAGTAAATCGGTGGCGTACGAATGCCTTATCTTGTGTGGACTAATCGGTTTGGTGATGCCGGCTTGCCGAGCAATATCTCGAATGGAGCGCTGAACAGTTCGACTGCTAATTGGCAATTTAGTCGAATCAAGTTGGCTGTTTTTGTGATGGGTGACAAAAATAAACGGATTAGTGTCGGTTCGTTGGTCGATATATTCACCTAGGGCGTCCAGGGCTTCCTCCGAAAGAAACACTGGCCGAACTTTACCGCCCTTACCTATAACGGAAAATTCGCCGGTGGCCAAATTAATTTGATTGCGCTTGAGCCCCAATAGTTCGCTGATTCGCAGGCCAGTTGAAAATAAAACAGCGATTATTGCTCGGTCGCGAAAGTCAGAAATGTCTTTGAGCGGTACTGACGAGATCATCTCCGCCATCTCCTCCGGCGATAAAAAGTGGATCTGTCGCCCCGGCACCTTACTTAATGTCACCTTTTCTGGTGGCAAGACCGTCAGATCGCGGCCGATGAGGTACTTGAGCAGTGATCGTAAGGCGATCAAGTAGTAGTTGACGGTGGCTCGACTTCGTTTGATTCCGTCAGCGTCAAGTAAAACGAGCTGGTAATCGATGACATCCTCGCCGGTCAACTGATCGATTTTTTCCAGCTTGTTTGATTCGGCCCAATTCTGGAAACTAGCCAAGTAGTGGCGATAGTTGTTAACGGTGTGCGTTGAAGCGCCACGGGCCGTCGCCAGAAATCGTAAGTAGTCTTTAACGGCTCGGCTGATTGTCATCTTACGAACGCTGGTGAGTAAGACGAACGAGCTTGTGAGTGACATTGTTTGGGCTAGTTTGCTTCATCGGATATACTTTAGCAGATATGTCACCAATAAGAGCCTGTTGGAATCTAATGCCTAGGAAAAACATTCCCATTTCGAGCGAAAACCACGAAGACCGACGAACCGTACTGGGGTACGGTGAGGAGAGATGAGTGATTTGCAGCCGAAATCTGGGAATGTTTTAACAGGCAAACAGTATCACTTGAGACCGTACTTATGTGGTTAGATTCTAATCAGGCTCTCAGACTGGATCAAAATCTGACGGAAGGTTTATACAGTTTAACTCGAGATGATTCTGGCCTCCAAAAGATAGTTTACGTTTTCGCTTCGTACCCAATCTTTTTACTGCCAATCGTTTTGATTTGGTTATTCTGGCAAAAAACTAGCCGCTGGGTGGCGGCCAAGATATTTATCGGCACGATTTTTACTTGGCAAGTGATGAGCAAGCTGGCTGGAGAGTACTTCTACACCCAATGGGGTTTCCGCGACCGGCCGTTCGCTTTTGCTGGTATCAAGGAGCTACTACTGGAGCAACCCCAAAAAGCTTTCCCATCCGATCACGCCGCGGTCTTTTTGTTCGTCACGCTGGCACTGTTTTACTACCGCCAAAAAACTTGGGGTTGGATATTTTTAGTCGCCACCGTTTTATCGAGCATCGCCCGGGTCGCTATCGGCTTTCACTTCGTCGGCGATATACTGGGCGGTTGGCTGATTGGGGCGGTCGGTTTTGGTTTACTTTATTGGCTCGATCAACCAATTCAACGATTAATCGACAAAGCCAGCCGATATTTTAAAACATTATGATTAAACTGTCGCCCAGCGATCAATTAGCGAAAACGATCTCCATTGTGACTAATCCGGCGTTGGTGTTACTGGTGACGTTACTGATAGTCGTTCGTAACTATGTCGATTCAACACCAGACTTTTGGTGGGGGAGCTTGATTGGCTTTGGGTTGCTAATCGTACCGGGATTAATCTATAGCACTTATGTTTGGCGTCAAGAAGGCGCAGTCGACCTGGATCTAACCGAAAGACACGATCGGATTGTCCCTTTAATGCTGTCGTGTTTGGGAGCGACAATCGGCAGTTATCTCGTTCAGTCGAAACTGCATAACCCCACCCTTACGGAAATAAGTTTTATTCTAGTAACGATGCTAGCGGCGCTGACAGTTGTCACTACAGTTTGGAAAATTAGTCTGCACGCCGCCACTATCTCTGGCCTAACTACCTTAATGGTTGTTTATCGGGGTGGTTGGTTTGCGCTTGGTTACTTGGTTTTGTTACCGGTAATCTGGTCTAGGTTACAACTCAAACAACACACCCCTAATCAGTTAATTGGGGGAACACTTTTGGGCACAATTTTGACTTACCTGGCCGCCTGGTTTTTCAGCCGTTAGAAATTAAATCTCTAAGTCCTGAATCGACGCTGGACTTTGTGGTGGCTTCTCACTTGGTGCAACGGCCGGTTGGTTGGCAACAGCCACCGGTTGAGCGGTTGGAGAGCTACTGCCAAGCGTTGGTCGACTGATTATCTCTTCGCCAGGGTCTGCAATTGTAGTCGGCGGTTGGTCGAAATGTATACCGCCGGAAGTTACTGGTAGCGGGCTATCGGCTTTCAGCTCTCGGCTTTCAGCTAAGGATGGGCTCTCGGCCGGAGATCCAAGACCGGCTGATGGCTGACTGCTGATTGCTGATGGCTGACTATTGGCAAATGGCGCTGGAGCATCAATTTTCGGTGGTGGGGGCAGAGAAGCTTCTGGCATCTGGCTACTAGCAACTGGCTTGGGAACAGATAGGGGTGAATTCTGATTTTGGCTAGGAGCTAGACTGCTAGGTGCTAGTGGCCCCCTACTGCCATTGATTGGGACGGGAACGGCTTCAAAATTGCTTGGTATTCGAGGTAGCGAAGATGGCGGCGGAGGAGGGGGAGGG
>CAYHNZ010000029.1:0-11309 GCA_964358205.1 uncultured Candidatus Saccharibacteria bacterium
AGACAATTTTTCCATCGACGGTATGATCACCAAACAAATCGCCCTGTTCGAGCGATTGGTTGGCTAGTTAGCTTGGAATGAAAAAACTCGACGTCATAATTGGAGCTCTAATTTGTTTGCTAATTGTGGCTTTTGTTGCCAGTCGTTTTATCAAACTACCCTCTGGCGTAATCACAGATCTTAGCCGATCAAATGTCAGCATTTCGGCCGTCATCTTGCCCCACCACGATTTGGTTAAGAGGCAACGCCAGCAGTTTTTGGGCGAAATCAAAAAAAATATAAATACTCCCGAAACAGTCATTCTCCTTTCCCCTAATCACTACCTCAGCGGTACGGCGGATATTCAAACCACTGACCAAATCTGGGAGATTACTTCCGGCCAGATTAGCCCAGATCTAGAAGTGATCAAAGCTCTGGAGGGGTTAGCGTCAAATGAACCTGGCAGTTTTGCCAACGAACACGGTATCAAACTAGTTCTCGCCGACCTCTGGCAACAATTCCCCGACTCTAAAATCGTCCCGCTTATTTTTAAAACCGGTGTCGCCAAACAAAAGCTCGAACGACTCGAGACCCTCCTCACTGCTAACTGCCGGGATTGCTTATTGGTCGCTTCGGTCGATTTTTCGCATTATCAGCCAACTCAACTAGCCGACTTGCATGATCAGCTGGCAATTCGCTCGCTAACAACACTGAATATCGACAAAATTCTCACTGATGTCGAAGTTGACTCACCTCCCGCTTTGGCTCTGGCGATCATGTGGGCTAAAGCCCATCAGACAGAAAAATTTACTGTCAGTAATCATACTAATTCTGGACTGATTACCAGTCAGCCCGATGCTGAAGGAACGAGCCACCTGTTTGCGACCTATTCTACCGGTAAAGAACAGCCGGTCGAGCCCGTCGTTAGTTTTATTATCGGCGGGGATGTGATGTTTGGCAGATCGATCGCTCATAACTTTTTGAGCGGTGGCTTAGCAAAAAGTTTTGATCAATTAGGCGATCGGGTTTTCTGGGGGACTGATAGCTCAATCGTTAACCTCGAAGGGCCAATTAGCGCCACTGCCGTGCCGGACAACGAAGATCCAAACAATCTCCACTTTAATTTTCCGCCCGAAACAATTAACGCAATCAAATACATTAAGGTCAAAGCAGTTAGTTTAGCAAACAATCACAGCGGCAACGCCGGTAGTACCGGACTCGAGACAACTCGAGCACTGCTTACTAAAGCGGGAATTCAACCTCTTAGCGGACCAGGGAACGGCGATATCGATCGAGTCGTCTCTTTTGAGGGAGAGGGGTTAGCACTTGATATAATCGGCGTTCACTCTTTAGTTAGTCAGCCCGACCTAGCCCCACTAATAAAAAAACTTAAAACCGATCCAACTCACCGAGTTCTAGTATTTCCTCACTGGGGAGTTGAGTACCAACCGAAACACAGTTCGTTGCAAGAGAAGTTAGCTCACAGTTGGATTGATGCTGGGGCGGATCTGGTTATTGGGGCTCATCCACATGTTATTCAAGACGCCGAAATCTACAAAAACAGGCCAATTTTTTACTCGCTTGGCAACTTGCTTTTTGACCAAACTTTCTCTAAAGAAACCCAGCAAGGGCTGATTGTGGCCGGAGAGATAACTAACAACAACATTCGACTTTTTGCCTTGCCGGTTGAGTCCAAGAAACTTAAACCAACCTTAATGCGCGGGGAGGTTAAGTCAAAAATCCTAGACACCCTATATTCTACAGTCAATTCTTTCATTAAAACCGAGTCTAGCGGACGAGTTGTTGACCTGCCTAGTAATTAGCCAGATACTAATACTATGAACGATGAGACGAACAATTTACCAAGCGCACTACCTCCAATGTTCCAGCGTCCGATCTGGAAAAAGTGGCTCTGGCCAGCCGTCGGTTTGTTGGTAGTTCTAGCGGCCATCGGTGGCGGAGTCGGCTACTACGCCACCAAAAATGAACAAGTCGCTACCGCTCCAACCGAAGTGGCGACGATTACTAAAGAGATCAAAAAAAGCGAGCTCGCCCCAATCTACAAAACGGGCGAAAAATGGTTGGATCAGCCGATCAAATTAGACGATCTTAATTTGATCACCCACTACTACAATGATGGAACTGCCGTCGATCCGGGTGAAGACGGTAAGTCGATCGAACCCAACGCCGAACTCGGAACGTATTATAAAGTTGGCACTGACGGCGACAAGGATCTGATCTTATTAGTGTACTCGGAATATGACCAATACGTTGGGCTGCTACAGAAAATCGGCCCGACTAGTTACAATTTGCTAGTCCAGGAATCCCCCAATCTTTTCAATAGTGATCCAGACCCAGCACATAAAAATACTTTATCGATTCCTAAGCTGGCCGACAGTGTGAGTGCTGACCAAACCACGGCTTACAAAAGCCTGATTTACCAGAAGGAGCTAATTTTTAAAGGCATCAAAATCAGTAATGGGACACGTTCGTACGACCCGTTTAGCATTTTTTCAGACCCCGAACGTTCTCCGGAAAATAAGCTCCAAGAAGTCGGAGCGACAGAGTATGGAAAAATTTATACTCAAGAACTCGGTACGGGCGATGGATTTAACGTTCAAGTTTACGTGCTTCGACTACCAAACTACACGGCGCTCGAGTATCAGCTCCGCCCAAGTTTCGTGACTGACGATTCGGTTCCGCAGGTAACTTGGAAAGACGGGAGCGTCAACAAGGACACTTATCGGGCCGACGGTGTTGGTAGTTGCGGTAGCGCTAGTGGCATAGCGGTGCTGAATACGACCAGCCTCGCGGGCTTAGTGGAAAGCGGTAAGACAAAAGGCGGCGAGAAGATCTACGAATTTAGCGACGCTAACAATCAAACCCTTCAATATTTTTACAAACTTTACGCACTTGACGGCGAAGGCAAACCGCTAGAGGGCGCGCTGACCCTGGAACAGTACCGAGCCAAGCACGGCGTTTTCGTTTGGAAAGATGCCTTAGAAAGAATGATAGTCTTCAACAGCACGGTCTACGGCGCCAACGTTGAGTGCGGTAAGCCGGTCGTCTACCTCTACCCAACTGTACCAACGAATGTTTCGGTTCAAGTTGACGCCAAAATCACCAAGTCCGATCCCGATTACGGTAATGGTTGGAATGTGCTAGCCATGCCGAGCGGCCAGCTCTTTTCTGGCTTGAATAAATACGACTCACTTTTCTGGGAGGGAACTGGCAAACTTTATCCGACTATCAATAGCGGCTTTATCGTCCCTCAAGCCAAACTGACCGATACATTAACCGCCCAACTTCACCAACTTGGACTCAACCAAAAAGAGTCGGCCGACTTTCTGGAGTTTTGGCTACCGAAAATGCCGACCACTCCGTATGTAAGGGTGACCTGGTTTGGCAAAAACCAAATGGATCAGTTAGCGCCTCTGACCGTTACCCCCAAACCAGACACTGTCATCCGAATTTTTATGGATTTTGAAGGATTGAACCAACCGATCGTTATCTCTCCCCAACGCCTTGGCGCTCCAGCCCGCCGTGGCTTCACCGTCGTCGAATGGGGCGGTCTATTGCGAAGCTCCACCGCAATTCAGTAGTTGTGAGATAGTCGGGCTATTGTGGTATTAAAATATTTCTAATATCCGCCTCTTCATCAACTGTGAAATCGGCACCTTTAATCAGAATCACTGGTTGTTTCTCATCGGATTGACCCATGAGAATTGATGCCGCAGCCGCTAGTTCGTCAACCAATGCAATTTTGTTATTTGATTCATTGCCAAACAAATCATGCTTTTTTTGCGTTTCAAGTGCGCTGATGCCGGCAATTCCAATGGCAATGCCATAAGAACCTTCCCTGTCTGACTTGCCAAAAGAATCGTTGATTATTACCGCTACTCTATTGCCAGTTTCTTGGAAGATATTATCTCTGATTTCTCGGGCGCTTCTATCAGGATCTTTCGGTAAAAGAGAGACTATATTCTCATCTTTATTAGCTAGATTTGAGCTGTCAACACCCGCGCCTGTGCAGATAAAACCGATTTTATGTTCAGTTATAACCATCCTACCTTTGGTGCCTAGAATTTTAATTGATTGATCAATGTAAACTTGGCAAATTTCAGGCGACCTTCCGGTTTTTTCCGATAGTTTTTTGGCCTCATCAGAAGGCGTTATATCTTCTAGGTTAACTAGAGCACCCTCTGCTTTCGAAATGATTTTTTGAGCAATTACGACAATATCATTTCTGTCGATCAGAATTCCATTATTCTTCGAAGCCCCCAAAATTATCTGAGCAACATTATCACCCTTCTTAAAAATTGGAAGATCGGGAATCGCAATTATTTTCAATTCTTTCATTAAGCCTTCTTAGTTGTAATATAAAGACCAAACAAGTTCAATTTTTTAGAAAAGTTCCAATGTTCGGACTCGTGGGTGGTAGAGGGCTCGAACCTCTGACCCCTTCGGTGTAAACGAAGTGCTCTACCAACTGAGCTAACCACCCTAAGTGGGCGAGGAGGGGGTCGAACCCTCATGTCTTTCGACAATGGATTTTAAGTCCACCGCGTATGCCATTCCGCCACTCGCCCTAGATTTATTTTTCAGCCGTTTTTTTGACGGCGAAAACAGTCGATTCGTCGACAAGTGTACCAGAAACCAGCGCCTCTGTCGCTAAGAAACCGGCGACTTTTTTACCGCCGTTGCCGCCAAGTAATTTGGCTAGTTGACCAACGTTAAAGGTTCGGCTTTGGGTTCGTAAACTGCCTCGCCAGCCGTCGTCGGTCTCCACCAGCACCAGTGTTGCCTTAGTCCCCTCGATTGAACATAAATATTTGGCTAAGCCAGCCAGGTCCGTTTCGGTGGCGCTGGTCTTGGCAAGCGTCGCTTTACTGACCCTAGCAACGGCGATACCGAGCGAGTTAACCGAAACAGACCCCAACACCTCACCCCAAAGTCTCATTTTTTTTAAATCTCGTTGTGGGCCTAACGTTTGGCGGATTCGTTGGTAGTCGGCTCCCTGGCGTACTAGTCGCGCCGCCAACTTCAGAGTTTTACTGGTAGTATTTGGGTGTTGAAAGCCACCCGTATCGGTATGAATACCCAAGAGTAAGGCCGTTGCTACGGATGGATCGATTGGCAGGCGCAACTCATCTATAACATCCGCAACCATCTCGCAAGTTGACGAGGCCTCTAGGTCGTGATGGTACTCATTGGCTATATTTGCTAGATCACCCCTTTGATGATGGTCAATGATGATTAGCTTTTTACGTTTGGCAAGTTTGGTAAGCGGTGCGGCAAATCCAGTTCGTTTGAGATCGGGACAGTCAAGTACAACAAACAAATTAGCGCTTGGGGTGAGAGTTGATTCGACTGTCATCGTGCCTAGAGCTTCGGTAAAGACAGCGGCTATTGGGCTGATACAGGCGATCTTAATTTTTTTGTTTTGAAGGGATCGTTTTAGGGCTAAAGCCGACCCTATAACATCGCCATCTGGATTTTGATGCAGAATTAGAACGATGGAGCTAGCGAGGCGAAGTGATCCAGCAATCGACTTCGCTGACATCAGGCGAGAACAATGTACTCTCGGCCCTCCTCTGGCATGGTTTGATCGGATATTTTGGCGCTATCGACTGGTTCAGATTTGATTGATGCCTTGACCTCTTCGATAGAAGATTTGGCGCTGACGATGACTAAGGTCGGATCGTAAATCTCGAGTGTCTCGTTAAAGAATGCTTTACTCAAACTTGGTAATGATTGACTGAAAATGACGACATCGCTGGGCGAGAACTGGGCTTTCTCAAATCCAGTTGGTTTGTCGGCGCTAAAAACATAGATAATCTGCAGTTTGTCCCAAACAATCAGACTGGCCGACTGGCCGTAAATAATTTCGACACCGTCGGCTTCGTACTCGCCCGGCTCGTCGACCGTAAGTTCGCCGAGCTCAATCCGAGTATCGGAAAGCGTTAGCTTTTGTTGAGTATTTTTCAGCTCGAAACCAGATGCGATAGTTTTGGCTTGTAGCATTATTTATTTTTTTGAGGTGTCGGCCAGTTTCAACGAGATTTTGCGCAGCTCTGGCTCGATTGTGATCACTTCGAATGAGTAGGTTTGGCCGTCCTTAATAACGCTGTCTGGTTTTTGACCTTCCGGCATTTGGCTAACATGAAACAGGCCTTCGAGATTGTCGGACAGTCTAACGAACGCACCGTAGGGGGTGACGCGGGTAATTTGGCCGTCGACTTTGGCGCCAACTGTTAGGCTCTTAATCTCGCTCTGCCATGGGTCGGGTTGAAGTTTTTTCATTGAAAGCGAAACGCGCCCGCCATCAACACTAACCACTTCCGCTTCAACTTCTTGGCCAACTGTGAAGTGCTCGCGCAGGTTGTTTATTCTCTGCCATGAAACTTGCGAGATGTGAACGAGCGCTTCTAGTTCTCCGATGTTGACAAATAAACCAAAATCAACGATGCCAGTAACCTTGCCTGAAACCCGCTGGCCGACTTCAAAGCCCTGGGCTTTTTCTTGTAGGTCAGCGTCACCAGCGGCTTTTTCGGAAAAAACGATTTTATTAGTCGGTTTGTCATAAGACATAATTTTTACATCAATCGTTTGACCAATCAGCTCGGCTAGCTTGGTTTGTATTTGACTACGGTCGCCGTTAACGCGTGGGTAGTGCTTGGCGGAAAGTTGGGAAACGGGAATGAAACCCTGCATGTCGCCGTATTGAGCAACTAGGCCGCCTTTGTTGGCTTGAATAACCTTAACACTGATGGCTTCGCCGTCAGTGTTACGCTTTTCGAGCATGCCCCAAAGCTTCTCTTTCTCGGCTTTTTTAAGCGACAAGATAACATAACCGTTGTCGTTTTCGGTCGTGAGCACATAGGCTCGGATAGTGTCTCCGGCCTTGAAACGACCAGCGTCAGCCGAAAGCTCTTTCTCGGGAATAATACCCGTTGCTAAGCCAGCGACATCAACCAGGATGTGGTCTTTGGTGGTTGAGATAACCGTCACATCAATCACTTCGCCGTCAGTGAATGGCACGAGCTTATCGCCGAATAATTCGACGAGATCGGTCATGGTGGTTGGATTGGCAAGTAGTGTTTTAGGCATAATCAATTTTTCTTTTTCGGAGGAGATTTTTCTTTACCTTTTGGAATATACCTGAAGAAGCGTTCTCTTTCAAGGTACTCACGACGTTTAGCGGGAGCGACCCGCAGTTGATAGAAAGCCACCCAGCCTAACCAGACAAGAATGACAATCAGACTGGCTAATACAACTAGTCGGCTAGAAAGATACGCAATTGCTTGGGAGCGGAAGAAAGCGTAGCTGACGGCCATCACGATGATGAAAGTAACAATGTTGGCTATTTGGTTAATCGGACCGTCGTAGATCGGTACACTCACTTGAGCTGTCTTAAGTCGTCGGCGCCAAAAGACTAGGCCAATCACTAGGGCGACGATAACTAATAGAGTTGCCAGACCGTACGAGGTCGTTGGTGATAGGCCAGTTTCGCTCCAGTAGCTCCAAGAAAATAGGTTCTTCAAATCTGCCCAAGCGAAGTGTTGGTTATCGAGATAGTCACCAATGGTGGCAAAACGGTTAGTAAAAAAATCTTTCATGAAATTTTACTGCCTGATTTTACTACAGTTAACGGTGTTAGCATAACTGGGACATCTTCGTTGGAAGCGCAGAGCATCATGCCTTCGCTGGTTACGCCGGCTAGCTCTTTTGGCTCTAGATTAATTAAAAACGGCGCCTGCTGGCCGATGAGAGCTGTTGGGTCTTCGACTGTTTTGCCGATGCCGGCCAGAATCGTTCGGGTCTCCTCGCCAAAATCCACCGTGAGTTTGAGGAGTTTTTTTGAGTCCTCCAATCTCTCGGCGCTGGTAATGGTGCCGATACGGATGTCTAATTTTTGAAAATCTTCGATAGAAATGGTCATCGGACTGCCGGCATTTTAGCCGGATTAACATACGTTCTCTCTATGTTTTGGGTGAAGGACTTCAATTCGTCGTCGGTCATAATTTGTATACCAAGGTCATTAGCCACTGCTCTTATCTGCTTTTCTGCAGCAGCCTCTTCATCCTTCGAGCTAACCATCACCTCTAGTTCCAGGTGATACCCCCAGGTTTTACTGTATTTCACAGCGACCTCCACCTCTTTATACAAAAAGTCGTGTCGCAAAATGGTCGGTTCAACAAGGTACTTGTGGCCCAACTCTTCAAAAAGCCTGATCGCTTTTTCGGTATCATCTTCGGCAATAGGGAACTCGATTTCTTCAAACGAACTGCCGTGGCCGATCTTGGTTAGCTTAAGGGTTATCTTGGCGCTGTGTTTGGAGATGTTATCTGTAACCTTGAGCAATCGGTCTGGCATTACAAAAAACCAAACCCTCTTATCGTCGGCACCCAGATCCTTTCCGTTCTTAAACAAAAAATCCAAAATGGTTTGGTATTTTTTCTTATCAACTTGAGAACGGAACTCAATTTCAATATTTTTCATTCGTGCCGAAGGGGTGAATAATCCGCCCTTCTATTATATCCGTCAAAGGAGTGCTCATACGAGCATAGCTTGCGGAGCGAGTTCATGAGCCAGTTTGGGCGATTATATTCCCCCCTCCGACCCACGGCCGCATGCCGAAAAATAAGCCTTCTTCATTCCATAAATATGCTTTGACCAAAACGGTTTAATCTTTTTCACCGTGTGCCGAAGGGGTGAATCGAACACCCGACACCACGCTCTTCCTAGCGTGACTGTGGACTAACTCATCTCCCTCCGCCAGTTGGCGGATTGGGAGCCGGGCGCTATTTGCAAGATTATTGTTGGGACTCACTTGCTAGTCTCTACACCTTCCTTACTACTTAAACCCAGTAAGGCTCGGCTCGGGATTGTTCGTCTTACGACGAGGTTTCCCCGAATTCACCCGGTTTTCATTTCCGCCTTACGACGGAACGGCCCGAAGATACAGGCGCGTGCTCTACCACTGAGCTACTTCGGCTAAAATCTAATGTGCTTCCAATATTTTAACCTATTTACCTTACTATATGAAGAAGCGGCGAAGGAGAAATCTCCGTCGCCGCTCTATCCTTCTTACGAAAGACCTGAGTTTTGGGGAAGCTAGTCTATAAATACCAATCTGACCGAGTGGATTTGGGACAAGGTTCGGCCATTTTTGTATGTGTGAATCGTGACGTCCGTGAAAAGGCGTTCCTGTTTTCTGTCGACAACTTCGTAGGTGGTAACGTCGTTGACGCAGATAGGCTGCCCCTTCAGTTTTGTCTCTATCCCGCGGGCTAGGATGTTGACATCCCGGAAGCTACCACAGATGAACTCATCCAGGTCTTCGGTCGTCAAACTTGCCGGGACGATTCGGTCGGTAGCGCCAGGGCAGTTCGCGATCGCGTAATCGCGATCAGAGTGAAAAAGGTTGAGAGCGATGTCTGGACGCCGTCTCAACAGATCGTCTTGATCGGCATCCGTGTGTCGGTACTCCGTTTTGGGAGGGTCAAAATCCACGTCTCTTAATGTCATTTCTTTTCTCTATTTGAAGGGCGAAAACGTCGAAGCGAATACTACCAAAGAATATCCTATTTTTCAAGAGTTTCCAGCCCTATTTTTGATTCGTTAGGGTCTGACAAAAGCAAGAAAATTCGAGAAGTTGCAAAAAATCATTTTTGATTGATACTTGAAGCAGATCATTCACAACCAGCCCAGAGGATAAACACATGAGCAGACCAAAGATTCTTGTATTCGCGTCAGGGTCTGCCGATGGTGGTGGATCGGGCTTTGAAAAGCTCGTTCTCGCTTCCCGCGGAGGACCACTTAAGGCAGACATCATCGGAGTTACTTCAAATCATGAAAACGGCGGAGTCCGGGCACGGGCTGACAATCTCGGCGTTCCGTTTCGGCACTTTGCAAAGCCGTGGACCGGCGAAGCGTATCAGCGGTGCGCGTCTGAATCGGGAGCGGACTTCTTCACTCTCTCCGGATGGTTGAAGCTCGTGACCGGACTTGATCCGGCAACGTGTTTCAATTCCTGCACGGTCTTCAATATTCATCCTGGGCCCTTGCCGGACTTCGGCGGACCGGGACTTTACGGACATCACGTTCACGAAGCTGTTGTTGCCGCATTCGGACGAGGCGA
Organism: uncultured Candidatus Saccharibacteria bacterium; assembly: GCA_964358205.1. Lineage (GTDB taxonomy): Bacteria > Patescibacteriota > UBA1384 > 2-12-FULL-50-11 > 2-12-FULL-50-11 > JANLIQ01. Next base: position 10,124 of record CAYHNZ010000029.1, read on the forward strand.
AATCACTCACTCGGCGGTTTCAATGCACTTTGTCACCGAAGAGTATGACCGCGGACCGGTTTTCTTCCGATGCAACATCAAGATTAACGCCGATGATACACCGGAGAGCATCGGCGCTCGCGTCAATCAGCAGGAGCACCGCTATCAGCCGGAAATCACCAGTATGGTGGTGAACGGACTGATCAGGTGGGACGGTATCGATCCGAATTCACTCGAGTTCCCTTCGGGATACTCGATCAAGCGCTTCGCTTGAATCCTTCGGCGCAGCGCATCATCATGGGCGGTTCTGAAAAAGGATCGCTCATTTTTTATAAATATTTTCAGCATTTCTCTTGCATAAAGCTATTTTTTCAGTACTGTGCCAGTAGCACTACTATCGTGAGTGCACTGTTCTTTTACAACTCAAACGCTACAACACAAAGGAAAAAGAAGCCAATGATTTATCGCATGTATCGGCAAGTAGACAGCGGCCTGGAACTTGGTTTCTATGTCGAAACCACAGGCCAGCTGTCAGAGTCGGAGCTTAAGGAGCTTCAATGGCTCGTCGCAGAAACGTTCGAGCCGGGGCTAACCGGAATTAAACCGAACTTCGCAGCCTCAGAAGCCGTGGAAATCGGACCCCGGCTTTCGATCGAGACTCCGTTCTCGTCGAATGCCGTCTCGATTTGCCAGGCCATGGGGCTTCGGCAGATCACACGCATCGAACGCACTCACCGCTACGCTACCGGAAACGGCCAGTCAGCCAACATCCTCAAGACTCGTCTTGATCAGATGACCGAACAGCACTACCCGAATGGTATCGAAAGCTTTGACACCGGCACCATGCCGGAAGATGTCCGAGTGATTGATCTCATGGGTCGCGGCAGGATCGTGCTCGATGATATGAACAGAGAGCTTGGTCTTGGTATGGATGCCAATGACGTCGAATACTATAGTTATCTCTTCGTAGAAACCTTGAGGAGGAATCCGACTGATGTCGAATTGTTCCAGTTGGGTAACGCCAACAGTGAGCATGGTCGGCATTGGTACTGGCTTGCAATTCAAGTCATCGATGGTGTTCGTATGCCAAAAACACTTATGGAGATCGTGAAGTCACCGCTTTTGGCACTTCGAGAAAAGGGTGAAAGCTGCAGCCTCGTTGCCTTCAGAGACAACGCCGGCGTGATCAAGGGATTCGGCACACGCC
>CAYHNZ010000030.1:0-9796 GCA_964358205.1 uncultured Candidatus Saccharibacteria bacterium
CCGACAACACTCTGACGATATGGTCGCCGTTTGATGAAGATGCGGTTTACGAGAAAATTAGCGAGGAGTTTCTGGCCGACAACCCAACCGTCAAGTTATCTTTCAAGTATGTTCAGGCAACCGACGCCAAAGACTACGAGGCCAAAGTAGTGGACGCCATTGCCAGTGGCACAGGGCCGGATATTTGGTTGATCCGTACCGATTGGTTATCTAAACATCAGACCAAATTGATCCCTTCAACCAATTACGCTAGTTGGAGCAAAGACAAAAAAAACGAAGCTGAAGCGGCCGAGCAGTATTTTGGCACCAACATCGCCAATCAAAACATCCGTGACGGAGCATTATTTGGCTTCCCGTTGGCAGTTGACTCATTAGCGCTTTATATCAACACAAAGGTCGTTAACGATACGGTTAATGCTTTATCAGAAAACAATAGCGTCGAAGCCGAGAAGTTGAATACCGCCCCGACCACCTGGGATGAAGTAGCCACCTGGAGCCGCTTAATAACCAGAAAAGATTCGAGAGGAAATATCAGTATTGCTGGCCTGTCTCTCGGTACGACTGGCAACACCTACGCCCCCGTTGATACCTATCTGGGGATGCTGGCACAGAACGGTGGCAGTCTGTTTACGGAGGATGAAGGGGGTGTCGCCCTACACCTAATAAAGGTTGTCGACGGCAAGAATCAGACGCCCGGCCTACAAGCGCTCACCACCTTCAGCTCTTTTGCTCGCTCTGGCGACCCGAACTACTCCTGGAACGCCGCTATGGGAGATCCGATTAACGCCTTTATTAATAACCGACTGGCAATGATGATTGGCTATTCATCTCTTTCAAAAGACATCCAAAAAGCCAAAAAAGATTTCGACTCTGTTAAGATTGTTCCACTTCCGCAAGTGGGCGACCCAGACATAACCAACAAGCGCTTTGACGCCGCCAACTACTGGACCCACGTTGTCTCAAAAGTTTCCAACAAGCCCTCGACCGCCTGGGCGTATCTGCAGACTCTTGGGACTTCGGGAAGTCAAAAATATAGTCAGCTGACTGGTAAACCTTCATTCACCCAGGCTCAAGAAGCGACAATTAAACTAAGCTCGGGTGACTTAGGCGAAACCGAATTGTTCGCCCAACAGGCAAGTTTTGCTCCAGCTATGTTCAAGCCCGACTGGCAAACAATCGACGAAGCAATCCAAGATATGATCAACCAAGCCCTTCTGCCCGGCCAATCGCTCCAAGCAGCGGTTGATAGTGCGGCGGAGAGGCTGAAAAAATTACTAGAATAAAGATTTAAGAATTATGAATTTAGAAGCAATAAAAATATGAAATGGATTATTGAACCCCTTCTTACTTCATTCCTAATTCTTTATTCCACATTCTTAGCCATGATTCTGCCCTTTAAGGCCTTGGCGCAGGGGAAGTTTACGCCCGGCTTGCCGGTTGGAGTCTGCGATGAATTAGAGAAAGTAAATGGCAACTGTCCCGACGCTGTGACTTTCCAGCAGTACTTCTCCTCCTTGGTTAATGTTGGCATTATCGTCGCTATCGCCATTTCGGTCCTCATCACCATTTATGCCGGCATTCTTTACGCTCAAAGTGAGGGCGAGGCCAGTAAGATTGCTCTAGCTAAAGAGCTGATCGCTGGCTGCCTGACCGGCCTGGCAATTTTACTCCTGACCAAACTAATCCTGCCGACATTAGGAATTAGTGTTCAATCTACACCATGACAGCCAAACCCCTTGATATAATAATTGGTCGGGCCGTTGCTGCTGTCGACGACATCAAACTTTCCTTGCCAACTGCCCTATATGATCCGGATAAACCTGGCGACTACAACCTACAGGAAACTGTCACCAGTCTTATTTTTGCCTTTCTAGCCGCTGCGGCCTTTATTGGTATTATTTATTCGGGTGTGATGATGATCACGGCCGGTGGCGATGCGACCAAATTCGCTGCCGGCAAGAAAAATTTAGTCTGGTCGATAATCGGCATTATCATCGTGGTCTTGTCTTACTTCATCATCAAATTCATCTACAGCCTCTCGGGTGCTCTTATCGGCGCCCCAACACCATGACAATCTTCGGCCAGCCCCTTCAGGATATTCTAATTCCCCCAATTTTGCGTGGCAATAATTCAACCGGCGCAAGCCTAAAAGACATTTTAGTTGGGGACGGGGCGGTGTTAGGTATTGTTCCTTATTACACAATAATCCTTTCGGCCATCGCCGCCTTTGTCGCCTTCTGCTACATCATCAAAGCTGGCTATATGATGTTTACTGCCTTTGGCGATGAGGCCAAGTACGCCGCCGCCAAGAAAACACTCCAATACGCCCTGATCGGTTTTGCGATAGCGGTGCTGTCTTACTTTATTATTCATTTTTTCGTCGGACTGCTGGGATACACCGGCACCGGTTAAAGTTTGCCCGCTATCGACAGCGAGATAGCGCTGGTGAAGCGACAATTACCTGGTCGCTATTGACAGCACCCGAATAAACTAGAAATATGAGTACATATGGTAACGATTCTCATTAATGAATAATTTTAAGGAGGAGATGGAATGATTGAACAACTTACAAACTTTTTTATTGGCACCGCTCATGCTCAGACGAAAGACTGGTTTGGTATCTTTAGCATCATGGGCGGAGGAAACGCTTCCCTCCCACCAGAAAGGACATTCAACAATGTTGTCGGCTATATTATGGGTTGGGTATTGGCCATAGTTGCTCTGGTCGCTTTTGTTTACCTCATTATTAGCGGTGTTAACTACATCACTGCCGGTGGTGACGCGGAAAAAGCGACCAAAGCTCGAAACGGCATCCTTAATGCCATCATCGGCATCATCGTTGTCGTCGTAGCCTTCTTCATTCTCCGCTTCGCCGCCAGTCTCGGCGCAAAAGTCGGCAGTCAATAGGCTTCTCCTGACTGAAAACTAAAGCAGTTAGAGTTGCTCGGAGACGAGCGGCTGGCTATTGAGCTTTTTGTAGAGCTCTTCAAACTCCCTGATGCTGGCTTTTTGTTTGATTAACTCTGCGTACTCGGCGGTTGGTTCTAGGTATTGAGCGACAACCATTCGGCCTGCTGTGCCCGCCACAGCATTGGCGTCGGCGGGGGTTGCCTCTTTCGGTTCGGGGCGCTTGACTAGTTTTTGAGCGATAATCAAGCGAATCGCATCAGAGAGCAAATGACCCGGTGCGCCCATTTCTATTAAGCGAGCAAAAGTGGCCGGAGCGGAGTTGGTGTGCAGGGTAGTCAAAACCAAATGTCCGGTCAGGGAAGCGTTAATGGCAATTTCGGCAGTCTCTTTATCACGAATTTCACCAACTAGAATAATATCCGGGTCTTGGCGCAGAACCGCCCGCAGGGCTTGAGGGAAATCAAAACCGCGATCGGGCAGGACCTGAATCTGCTCGATGCCCGGGATTTTGTACTCAACGGGGTCTTCGATGGTAATGATTTTTTTGTCTGGAGTATTGAGTGATTTTAAAATGGCGTAAAGCGTTGTTGTCTTACCAGCACCAGTTGGGCCGGTCACGATAATCATACCGGTCTCAAACTGAATCGCTCGCAGAATCGCCGCCTTTGCACCCTCGTCAAGTCCTAGTTGATCGAGCGACAGGAACGCCTTGCCGGTCAGTAAACGTAGCTCAATCACCTCGCCGTAAGTGGCGGGGAGAATACTGACGCGGACATCCATCTTTTCGTCGCCGATCTCAATCGAAAAGCGACCGTCTTGCGCCCCGGCGTTCTTGTTTAACTTCAAGCCAGAGAGATTTTTAACTCGGGAATTGAGCAGATGATACGACTCGGCGCTAACTTGGGCGACATCCTGAAGAACGCCGTCCACCCGGAAACGAACGCGAATAAACTCGGCCTGTGGTTCGAAGTGGATATCCGAGGCGTTAAAGGCAACGGCGCCAGACAAAATTGTTTCAAACAATTTGGTCGTGCTGACATTTTGAATCGCCCCGCCAAACTCCTCCAGATTGGCCACATTTTTCAAGAAATCCCCGACCGACTCTTTTTCGGCTTGGGCTCTAGTTCTCTCGGCTACTGGCCGAACCAGTTTGGCGTACTGCTTGATAGCGTACTCAATTGAAGTCTGGGAGCAGAAGTACGGCTCAAAGCGCACCTTACCGTCCTGCCCCAATTTATTCATCTGTTCGTCCAGATCGGGCCGGAAGGGAAAGGGCGTGGCGACGCGGATAATATTACCAAGTCGCTCGAAAGCGATTACCGAGAACTTGGTGGCCGTTCCTTCGGGAATAAATCCCAGAACATCACCGGTGAACGGATAGTTAACTAAATTGATGTAGGGCAGGTTGTTTTCGGTGGCGACAAGGCGTGTCTGCTCCTCCTCTTTCTGGCGGGAGTACCCCTTAATCACCGACTGAATATTCTTAGGCATCACAAAATCTTCCAGATTTTGCAATTTCTAAACTCAAATTCTCAACTATGAGCTTCAAGCGAAGAGCGAGCGTCAGCGACATTTTCAATTTCATGGTTGGGCTATTGATATTTTGCCGTGTAATTAGTCATTTCTTTTTCCATTGTAGCCCAATGGCTGATTTTTTCTTTAGAATGGGGTAGAATTGAGGCGTTGTACGGGGAAGGGTCGCATAGTGGCCGATTGCGCCGGTTTCGAAAACCGGTATACCGCAAGGTATCGTGGGTTCAAATCCCACCCCTTCCGCCAAAAAACCTAACTCTCCGTATATACTATCGGTGTATATTGGGAATTAGGTATCTGACGTTTAGCTATAGTTCGAGGTTTAGGTATAAAAAAGAACCCGCTAGTGCCGAAGGCACAAAGCGGGTCTTGGATCGGGAGCGATCAGCGGCATTTTTGCCGGATGACCGTCCCCATTTCACGGTTGGCGTTCTCCTTCGCTCGAAAGCGACGGTCGTCCTCGGAGTTACCCGAGGAGGAGAAGCCAAGCTGGCTGGAGAAAAACCCTCCCAACTGGGCGCCGACGTTGTCGGCCGTGGAGGCCGATCCTAGCGTCTTGTAGATCGCCAGAATCTCACCGGTGTGGCGGTCTCGAACGGTTGCGATTAGGCCGCAGTAAGCGGTCTCTCGCGACAGTCGGAGACTGTTACTGCCCCACCAGCGTCCCCAAAACACTTCCATGTCCTGGGATTTCTCAAGCTCGAGGAACTCGAACTCGAGAGTGAAGGCGGCCACCTCGATCGTGCCCTTGTCGGGCAAAGATCGTTGGTTGACCCACCGATTGCTCTCGAGGGTGTCGCGTTCTTGCGACTCCCCCTCGATTTCGCCGGTGTTCCAGACTGGCCGGGCGCCGATCGCCGTCAGCGGGGCGCCGAGCGACGAACGCATCCAGCTCCGCTGGCGGTCGTCCCAATTACTCCACTGATCGCGGGGCGGCCGGATCTCGACTGTTTGTCGAGCCAGCCGGACTTCCGGTTGGTCGGCGTTGTACTTAGCCGAGGCCTTGGAGAGCTTGTCCTTCTCCTGGGCAGCCTGGCCTGACGACAAAATCTTGCCGCCAAGGTCGATCAGGTCGTCGATCGACTGGCCAAAGGCCAGCGACGACGAAACGATGACGAAAAGGATACCGAGAATCGTTTTCATTTTTCTACTCCTGATTGTTCGGGTACCCTTTCGGGCTCGTCTTGCGACTACCCGTTAGTGTCGACACCTTACCACATCTAACCTGGAAAGTCAAGGGTTTTACTGGTAAAATTTGGTAGCTGGAAGGGTGCCAGAGTGGCCGAATGGAGCACACTGCTAATGTGTTGACCTCGTAAGGGGTCCCAGGGTTCGAATCCCTGCCCTTCCGCAATCTGCTAGTATGGAGAGGTGATGATTACATCCAAGAAGAAAGAGATTAAGTCGCGTCCAAAACATCACCAGGCCGAGCGTGAAATTGAAAAAGAGCTAAGAATCAGCTTTTCTTCAAAGGAGTTTCCGCATCACGCCAAAAATGAACTCTGGTATATCGGCATTGGGCTACTCTTGGTAGTTGGATTGTTTGCCTCGATCAGCGTCAAAAATTACTTATTTGCCCTGGTTGTAGCAGCGGCTGGCATCGCCATTTTCCGTCTCACTCACCTTCAGCCCGAGTCTAAAATAGTTGAAATTTCTCCGAGAGGTTTAGTTTGGGGCGGTACATTCTGGGGCTACCACCAGCTAAAAAACTTCTGGATTGCCGAGATCGACGGCAATATAATGGTCTATTTAGAGCGGCTGAACTTCGCACCGATTATTCATTTTGAAGTTCCGGACGACAAGATTGAAGACGTGCTAGAAGCTCTATCGTTTGAGTTACCGTTTCACGAGCACAAAGACGAACCAATTCCCGACCGCTTTGCTCGGCTGTTACGAATCTAACTAGCCGAAGGATTGCCGGCAAGTCTGAAGTGACAAGTCTAAAGTCTAATTTAAGGCTAAAGTTACAAGTCTGAAGTATTTTTAGTATTAAGTATTAAGGACTTGGAACTTGATATTTCAGACTTAGATCAGACTTCAGACTTCAGCCTTTAGACTTTTTTCGGTTCTTATATACTCTGCCAGATCGTCAGCCCAGCCTCGCAGCTTTAAGCCGGTAGCGGTGATTTTGCTCAAATTAAACTCGCCGTGCGGTGGCCGGGGCGCAATTAATGGTTTGGTGCCGTTGTACTCCTCGGTTGTGATGTCGGTGACCTTGATTTCGCTAAACTTACCGAGCTCAAACACTTCTCTGGCCAAATCAGCCCAAGAAACAACCGGGCCGTCATTGGAAACATTGTAAGCGCCAAAATCGGCCCGGGTTTCAAGTAAATGCTGGGCGGCGTCGACGAGCTGGCCGACGAAGGTTGGCCGTCCGGTCTGGTCGCTAACGACACTAGGTGAAATACCCTTTTCGGCTAGTCCCAACATTGTCCGAACGAAATTCTTGCCTTGGCCAATAACCCACGAAGTGCGGATTAAGTAATGTTTGGCAACGGTGGCAACGGCAACATCACCTGCCGCCTTGCTTTGGCCGTAAACCCCGAGAGGCGAGAGTGGCTCTGTCTCGGTATGAGGGAATGTCTGGCCATCGAAAACATAGTCGCTCGAGAAATGGATGAGAGTTGCTCCGATTTTGGTAGCGATGGTCGCCAAGTTGCCAACCCCAACAGCGTTAGCTTGCCAAGCTGCGACGCGACCCTCTGCGGTTTCCGCGCCATCAACGTTGGTATAAGCGGCGGCGTTAATAATAATTTCGATACCCGACCAGTCGTAACTTTCGACAAAAGCTCGATCGGTCATATCGAACTCATCTCTATCAGCGGCTCTGGCGCCGGGAAATCTTTCTTGCAAACCCTGGCCGAGCTGACCGTGGGCGCCAACGATTAAAAATCTGGAGCTATCCATTATGATAACTCCAGGGCGGTTATATCTTTGAGTCGCGGGTGGGAGGCGTCCTTCTCCGAGACAATCGCATTTTTTTGGGTGATCGGCCAATCGAGGCCAAGGTCAGAATCGAAGAGGTTGACGAATGTATACTTAGCCTCTGGCGACCAGTGAGCGTTTACCAAGTACGTGTAGGTGACGTTTGGCTCGAGCGTCTGGTAGCCGTTGGCGACGCCGCGCGGTACAAACACCGCTTTGCCGGGCGTGATCTCGAGGGTCAAGGTCTGGCCGAAACCCTTGCCTTGGCGCAGGTCGACCCAAGCGCCGAAAATCCGGCCGTTCGCCAAGGAGATAAACTTCTCCCAAGGCTCGGCGTGAAGGCCACGGGTGACGCCGACCTCCTCGTTAAACGAGTAGTTATTTTGGACGATTTCAAACGCTGGTAACCCGAGCGCTTCCATCTTCTCTCGCTGGTAATTTTCCTTAAACCAGCCACGATTGTCACCGTGTAAGACAAGGTCGATTTCAAAGAACCCGGGAATGATCGTTTCGCGGACAGAAAGGTTATCGTTCACGCCCACCATGTTACCGAATTTATTGGCCTTTTTCCAGGTATTTGGCCTCAACAGCGTCTTTGAGTGGTTGCCACCAATCTTTGTGGTTGGTGTACCAATCGATAGTTTGTTTGAGACCCGATTTAATGTCGGTATATTTTGGGCGCCAGCCGAGTTCACGCTCAATCTTAGTGGCATCGATGGCGTAACGCATATCGTGGCCTGGCCGATCATTTACCACCTCAAACCAATCCTTGGGCTTGTCCATCAACTCCAAGATTGTTTCCAAGACTTCTTTGTTACCCTTTTCGCCATTAGCCCCGATCAGGTAGGTTTCGCCGATCTTGCCACTTTCAATTATTTTCAAAACAGCATCGTTGTGATCATCAACATGAATCCAGTCGCGAACATTCTGACCGCTACCGTAAAGTTTAGGTTTTTGGTCGCTCAAGATGTTGGTAATCTGTCGAGGGATAAACTTCTCGATGTGCTGGTACGGGCCGTAGTTATTAGAGCAGTTAGAGATAGTGGCCTTGACCCCGAACGAACGGACCCAGGCGCGAACTAGGTGGTCAGAACCGGCTTTGGTGGCCGAGTACGGGCTGGAGGGATTGTAGGCGGTTTTGTCGCTGAATTTAGTTGGGTCGTCTAGCTCCAGATCGCCGAAGACTTCGTCGGTCGAAATATGGTGTAGTCGCTTATCGTGCTTCCGAACAGCCTCAAGAATCCGGTAAGTGCCGACAATGTTAGTTTCAACAAACGGCCAAGGTTCGCGTAGTGAATTGTCGTTATGCGACTCGGCGGCAAAATGGACGACGATATCGGTGTCGCTGACCAACTTATCAATCAACTTGGCATCACAAATATCGCCTTGAACAAATGTAAAACGATCCTCTGGCAGACCATCGAGATTTTGCTTGTTGCCAGCGTAAGTTAACTTGTCGATAACGGTTACTGTTGAGTCCGGCTGTTCGGCTAGCAATGAACGGACAAAATTAGAACCTATGAAGCCGGCGCCGCCGGTGACTAGCACCGACATTTTAGCGCCACCTTCTTTCTCGCATTGAAATGCTCGAAATAAACCCCGCACCACCGGTGACAAGAATGTTCATCTACTACTGGTAAATTGGCTTCTCTTTCATGATACGCAAGAGATACTGACCGTAGCCACTTTTCTTCAATGGTTCTGCTAGCTCGATAAGTTGCTTGTCGTTGATAAAGCCCATAGCGTGAGCAATCTCTTCAATACAACCAACTTTCAAGCTTGTTCGTTTCTCGATTGTTGAAACAAACTCACTGGCTTCCAGTAGTGATTCGTGTGTGCCGGTGTCAAACCAGGCATAGCCGCGACCCAGCAAGCTACACTCTAATTTATTCATTTCTCCGTAGGCGTTGATAACGGAGGGAATTTCCAGTTCGCCTCGAGCAGAGGGCTTGACGTTCTTAGCGATCTCGCTGGCTTGGTGATCGAAAAAATATAGACCGATAGCAGCGTAGTTTGTTTTTGGCTCGAGCGGTTTCTCGTCAACACGAGTGACTTTGCCGTTCTTATCGAAGTCGATGACGCCATAGCGTTCTGGATCGGAGACGTAATACCCGAAGATGTGGCCGCCACCGTTCTTTTCAACCTTCTGGCGCGCCTCTTTAAGCATATGTGAAAGACCATGGCCGTAGAAGATATTGTCACCAAGGATCATCGCTACCGAATCGCCAGAGAGAAATTGCTCACCGATGATAAAAGCGTCAGCCAGACCCTTTGGTTCTTCTTGAATGGCGTACTGGATTTCCAGCCCTAGCTGTGACCCGTCGCCGAAGACCTCTTCAAAACGACCAATGTCCTTAGGCGTCGAGATAATCAAGATTTCACGAATGCCAGTCAACATCAAAATCGACAGCGGATAGTAAACCATCGG
>CAYHNZ010000031.1:0-9733 GCA_964358205.1 uncultured Candidatus Saccharibacteria bacterium
TTCTTCATGGAGAGCTATGAGCGAATGCGATTGTGTCGACATGAAGAGTCTTCTTTTGCATAACTCAAAGCTTAAAGCTCAAAGGGTAAAACTGTAGGTCAAAACCCAATAACTTTTTAGTTTTTAGTTGCAGTTTTGACTTTTGCGTTTTGGGTTTTAAGCTAAACATCAACCACATCCTTCAGCTGCCATTCGAGCGTGATCGGGTCGAAGGTAAGTTGATAAGTATTACCGACGGCACTAACGGCAAAATTATATATCTGATGCTGGGCGTCTTTTTCGATGTGGAATAAATTCATTGAATCTACCTTGTAGGTTCGTTCTCGCCAGTTAAAAAAGTGAATAACTATCTTGGCCGGACCGAAGCTAGCCAGCACCCTAATCCGTTCTCCGACTTCCTCCCTTACTATATTCCCCATATATCCACCCTACCGAACAAAGACCGAACATGTCAAGCAAACTATTTTACTGTTGGAGCTGGGCTAAGGTTGGACAAACAGACGACAATATGTTACTCTTTTAACAGCCGTGCGCTGTGGGTATACCGCTGGCTACTTCACGGAAGAACAAATATGGCAACAGGAACATCAACAATTCTGGAACATTCGCAGAGGGTGTGGCTGACTACAGGAGAAGTCAAGGTTTTGACTTTAATCGCTCAAGGACGCTCCTCTCAAGAAGCAGCCGATCGAATGGTCGTCTCCAAGAGGACGATCGACTTCCACCTCGCTAACATCTACCGTAAGTTGGATGTGAGCAATCGAGTTCAGGCGCTTCGGGCCGCCGCTCGGTTGAAAATACTCCCCTTCGAGCCGTACTTCGGCCACACTCAAGACGAGTTGTAAAAAACCGTCTCTAGCCCCGCCCTACGAGGAGCCAATCGGCTCCTCTTTTTTATCCTAAACACTTAACGGAAGTGGAAAACCGAACAAAAGGCGAAGTATTAAAAACCCCAGCCAGTCAGAAGACCAGTTGGGGTATTTGGTGAGAAAATCAAGAGAGGGCGTCGGCCTTTTCGATGAGGCTTTTTACCCAGGCCTGCCACCGCTCCTTTCGGTGTAGCTGTCGGCGCATTCCCGCCCTTGCAAGCAGTTGCCGATTGAAGAAATGCAATCCAATGCTCATCAGTACGGCAATTCCCGCTATCCAGAAGGCAATCGTGGCACTTTCTGCCCATCGGCGGGCGAGGACGAAGAATTTCTCCGGATCCTCTAGTTGTTCGACGCCCACTCGCCAGTAGAGGCCGGCCAAGTAAGCGAAAAAGCTAACGCCGAATAGGAAGAATGACAAATCTGCGACATTCCGTTGAAGTTTATTCATATTCACCACCTCCGTGTGGATTGACCCAACCTTACCATATTTAGCGGTCAAAGTCAACCCTAAAGGGAGCTAAAAGCAACTGGCAGTCTGGCACCTAGCTAGAAGCCAGAAGCTAGTGGCTAGCGGCCTACTTCACCAACGCCAGTTTTTCGCCTTGGCGCAAAATACGGATGGGGACTTTTTTAGTCAACTTACCCGTCAAAAGTAGCTCGGAAAGTGGGTCTTCTATATATTCGGTAATGACACGGCGAACTGGCCTGGCGCCAAACTCTGGGTCAAAGCCCTTTTCAGCCAAGAACTCCTTGGCTGGGTCGTCGATCTGGATTTCGATTCCTTCTGGTAGTAGTCTGCCAGTGAGTCGGTCAATTTGGAGTTGAACAATTTTCTTCACCTCGTCTTTATTTAGTGGTTTAAAGACGATGGCTTTGTCGAGACGGTTAATAAACTCTGGGCGAAAACTGTCTTTGAGCTGTTCTAGAACCTGGGATTTGATCTCCTCGTAGCGATTCTCGGCTTTTGAGCCGTCTTTGATTTTGAAACCGATTGCCTGTTGGCGATTCATCTCGGCCAGGCCGATGTTAGAAGTCATAATCAGAATGGTGTTACGGAAATTAACGATTCGGCCCTTGGCGTCAGTTAGCTGTCCGTCCTCCATAATCTGCAACAACATATTAAAGACATCGGGGTGAGCCTTCTCAATCTCGTCGAGCAAAACAACCGAATAGGGCTGACGGCGGACTGTTTCGGTCAGTTTGCCGGCGTCTTCGTAGCCAATATACCCGGGTGGCGCACCGACTAAACGGCTGATGTTGTGACGCTCCATAAATTCGCTCATATCAATTTTAATTAACGCCTCATCGCGACCGAAAACTTCCCGAGCCAAGACTCTAGCCAGTTCGGTCTTACCCACTCCGGTTGGGCCAAGAAAAACAAACGAACCTAGCGGGCGATTCGGGTCTGACACGCCGGCGCTGGAACGGCGGATAGCGCCAGAGATAGCGGTAATAGCTTCTTCTTGACCGACGATATGGCCCTTAAGGATTGTCTCTAGATTAACTAACCGGACCTGTTGAGTTTTAGCCAGCGCTGAAACCGGCACGCCAGTCCACATCGAGACAATCTTGGCGATGTCTTCCCTGGTAATAGCGCGGATGGCAGTCCGTTTGGGCAATTTTAATTTAAATTTTTCAATCTCATCTAGATAGCGGTACTCCAGTACTCGCCAGCTGGCCGCCTTTTCGTAGTCGTAAGATTCAGCGGCCTTGGTATGCTCGTGGTGAGCGTCTTTGCGCTTCTGCTCGAGCTCCGTTAGTTTAGTCGATATTTTAATCTGTCGCCCCTCTAACTGGGTGGCGGCTGCGGCTTCATCGATTAGATCGATCGCTTTATCGGGTAGAAAACGATCGCTGATATAGCGTTTTGATAGATCGACGGCGGCCTTAATAGCATCGTCCTCAATTACTACGTTGTGGTGTTTCTCGTAGGTTGTTTTGAGGCCGTGGAGAATTTTAATCGAATCCTCGCTCGACGGCTCATCGACATTGACCCTCTGCAGACGACGCTCTAAAGCTGGATCTCTCTCAATATGTTTGCGGTATTCGTCGTTGGTGGTAGCGCCAATTAATCTCAAACGACCCTTAGAAAGAACCGGTTTCAAAATGTGGCTTAGATCGACCGAACCTTCGGCCGCGCCAGCACCAACAATTGTATGAAGCTCGTCGATAAACAAGATGATGTTGCCAGCTTTGATAATTTCATCCACTAATTTTTTAGCTCTTTCCTCAAATTGCCCGCGGTAAGTAGTCCCTGAAATTAACAGTGCTAAATCGAGACTAACAATTCGTTTATCGGCCAGCTGGGGCGGCGCATCGCCGCTGGCGATTCGGTTGGCTAGGCCTTCAACGATGGCGGTTTTGCCGACGCCGGGTTCACCAGTGAGGACCGGATTGTTTTTGATTCGCCGAACAAGAATTTGACTCATTCGTTGAATCTCTTGGTCGCGACCGATAACGGGATCGAGTTTATGGGCGCGTGCCTCCTTGGTCAAGTCGTGAGTAAAATAGTCCAGGGCTGATCGTGAGCGGTTATTGGTTCGGGGTGGCTGTTGGGTAAATTGGGCTACAAAAGCATCTTCCCCCTCGTCCGTATCCAACTCGTCCGGTCCGATTGGTAGCCGACTAATCGCCTCGTCTATTTGCCCAAAATGACTTTCAATTTGATCTTTAAGCAGCTTTGGATCAACTGCCAGGCCCGATAGAATTTTATAGGCATTCGTTTCTTTATTGCTGGCAATCGCTAGTAGTAAATGTTCGGAATCGACCGTTGGCGTTTGATAAATGAGCGCTTTTTGCGAGGCGGTCTTCAGTATTCGTTTAAAATCAGCCGATATACCAACCGTTGTTTTGGTTTTAAAGTCGGGGTTTTGGAGTAAGTAGACGATCCTTTGCGGAGTAATTGTTAGCTCATGGAGGATCTCGTAAGAGATAGTCCCCTGGTTGGAGGCAAGCGAGACCAAGAGATGCTGGGTGTCAATCCCCGTATCCATTGCCCGAGCGATCTGCTCGCAATCAAGAACGATCTTTTGGGCGGTCTCGCTCAAACGATTCCTTAGATTGTCGAATTCCTCTTGCATTTGGGTATTGTACCAGAGTCGAGGCGACCTAAAAGAGTAATAACGCTAAATTGATACTACTTCTTGGCTATTTTCTTGCCGGTTTTTTTAATCTGACTGGATTTGCTAGTGGCCTTTTTTGGCTTGATGGTTTTGGCAGTCACGGTCTCCTGGGGCGATTTTTCGGCCACGCCAGATGGCTGATTCTCGATCGAGTCGGTCTCATCGATCTTACTGGTCGACTTTCGATCGCGGGCATCATCGCCATCTTTGGCGATGTCAATTTCCCAACCGGTCAACTTACTAGCCAAACGGACATTCTGACCGTTCTTACCGATTGCCAGAGCCAATTGGTCGATCGGCACGTGAACTTCGGCAGTCTCGGCTTTTTTCTTGAGGACGATTTTATCAATTTTAGCCGGCGATAGCGCATTGGTGATGAGCTGTTCAATCGAGTCATTCCAAAGAATAATATCGATTTTCTCTTCGCCGATTTCTGATAGAACGGCTTGAACACGTGTTCCTCGCTGGCCAACACAAGATCCGACCGGATCGAGGCCAGCCTGGTTGGAAATAACAGCCATTTTTGTTCGAACTCCCGCTTCACGAGCGATCGCCTTGACTTCAACGGCGTTGCTGGCGATTTCGGGTACTTCTAGCTCGAATAATTTAGTAATAAAGTCGGCGCTCGAGCGGGTAACAAGAACGCGTGGCCCGCGCGGCGTCTCCTCAACGGTATAAACCAAGACTTTCAAGCGTTGACCGGGAAAATAGTGTTGATTAGGAATCTGATCGGAAGCGATCATCAGGCCGTTTAATTTGCCGATGTTCAAAATAACATTTGGTCCTTCAACTTGTTGGACATAACCATTGATTAGTTGACCCTGTTTATCTTTATACTCGGCGTAAAGTATCTCTTTTTCGGCTTCGCGTAGACGTTGAGAGATAACTTGCTTGGCGGTTTGAGCGGCAATTCGACCAAATTCTTCGTGCGGCTCCAGCTCAATTTCGATCACATCGCCAAGTTTTGAACCCTTTGTATATTCCTGGGCTTGGTCGACGGTTAGTTGGGCGTGAATATTTTCCGGCTCTTCTACTACCTCAAACGATTGCCAAACCTTAAAAACACCAGCTTCTTCGTCGAGTTTGGCTTTAATATCCTCATCAGCCTGACCGTAATCTTTACGATAGGCGGCGGCAACGGCCGCTTCAATGGAGTCGATGATAATGTCTTTGGGCAGTCCGCGTTCGTCAGATAGCTGATTGATTGCGGCCGCGAATGGTGAGATAGCCATTAGCAAATTCCTCCGGAATTAGCAGTTTTCAGTTTCCAGTTTTCAGTTTTCAATTCCATAGTCAGTGTGATTATATGATTCCTTTCAATCGATTTTATTATCGCTTGTTTCTTTAAAAAAGCCAGGAACTAACCTGGTATATTAATACTATACTCACGAATAGACAGAAAAGCAAGGGAAATTATGTATATCGGTGTCCAATCCTCTAAATATATACTCTCATTTTAAAATATTACATCCAGCTTCTTGATAATTCATCATAGAATGATACACTCCTTACGAAACGAAGGTTAGTATTATGACAGGAATATGTACATTCAAAATCAACTTTGTCATTGCCGGAGGGGTGAAGAACAGGTTGAAGAAGGGAGATTGGGAGCAAACTAAGTGGGCTGTGCGCCTAATGGTTGATCGTCGTCACGCCCAGGATCTAGATCTTGACGGATGCCTGTCCCCAGAGGAGATTGGTAACCGCCTAGACCAAATTGCCATCGAGTATGGGAGAAGATGTCAAGAACCAGTCACATACCCCATCGACCACAGACGTATGCGATTAAAGCTAGTCAATTTGGCTCGGGAAGCCAAAGAACATGCCTACGACCAGGCGGTAAAATTCTTGGTTGAGCCAAAGATCGGGGTACGGGCATTGGACCTCTAAAACGACCCACTATAAAAGCGCCTGCTCATAATTGAGCAGGCGTTGTTAAGTGAAGTACCCGTTGGCTTGCAGTGGAGGTATCTACTTATCGAGTACGGCCTTAATCGGAAAAACAACCACCGCTCGCCAGATGCGACCGATACGAGAGGGTTGCAGAATCAGGCGCCAGAGCCACTCCAGGTGTAATGTTCGAAAGAATTGTGGCGCTCGAGGCGTAACACCAGCTAACATATCAAAAGTTCCGCCGACGCCAACCAATATCTTTGCTCCAAGCTCGCTTTTGTGTTTAGCGATCCACTCCTCCTGTTTCGGGGCGCCGTAAGCAACCAAAATAATATCAGCGCCACTGTCCCGTATGCGTTTAAAAGCATACGGGTCGTCTGAGTCGGCGTTGCTTGTACCGGCGATTTGCAAGTCGGGGTTCGATTTTTGAAGCTGTTCTCCCGCTTTGGCGGCTATCCCCTCTCGGCCACCTAGCAGGAAGATCGATTTCTGGTTTTCGGTGGCGATTCGGGCTAGATGATTAACTAAATCAGCGCCAGAAGTAGTTTGTTTAACCGGCTTGCCCCTTAGAGCTAGGACCCAAGCGACATTGGTCGATTCCGGAATTACCAACTCGGCGCCATTAAGCGTTTCGGCGTACTTTTTATTCTCGGCGGCTTTGAGCAGAATCTCTCCATTGGCGGTGACAATGTGTTTTGGAGTATCTTCCAAAAGCGCCTTTTGGCAGTATTGATCCAGCTCCGGCCAGCTCAAACGGTCAATTCTAACTCCAAAAATACTTGATGTCGCCGTACCATCATTCTTAATACTAAATTCTTGAATCTTATCCAGCGGCATTGGTAATAACTTCTAAAGTTTCTTCTGCGGCGGTCTGCCAGGAAAATCTTTCGGCTTGTTTGATTGAGGCCAGATGCAATTTGGTGGCTAGCTCTGGAGAATTTAAAATTCGGCCGAAAGCTGAAGCCCAAGAGAGCGGATTAGAGGGTGGCAGTAAAATAGCCGCTTGGCCAGTCACCTCTGGTAGCGATGAGTTGTCACTACAAACAACCGGTACTCCACAGGCCAAAGCCTCCAAAACCGACAAGCCGAAGCCTTCGTAGGAGCTGGGAAAAGCGAAAATAGTCGCATGCTGGAGATAGCGGATCATATCGTAGCGCGGTAGATGACCCGGCTGGGAGATACGGTGACGAATTTCTTGGGGTAACTCTTTAATTTTGGTCTGGATAGCTTCAAAACCGTATCCGTTCCGACCACCCAGAACCAGATTAATCTTCTTTTTCTCCTTACAGAGAAGTGAGAAAGCATCAAGGAGCAGGCGGACATTTTTCTTTTCCTCGATTCTGCCAACATACAAGATATAGGGGTCGTTTTGTGGCGATTGCCCATCACCTTTAGCGGGCTTAAAGAGCTCCTTGTCGTAGCCGTGGGCAATAATTTTTGTTTTGGGTTTAGCGGCGGGATAAAACTTAATTAAGTCGTTGAGTGTCGCCTGCGAAGGTACAATCACACGCGTCGCCTTAGCGACTGACACGCCGGTCGAAAAATTTTGATAGCGCCGTTCGAAAGCCGAGTATGAATAGGGAAAATACTTGAAGGCTAGATCGTGAATAGTTACGACAGTTGGTAGGTGAGTAATTAATGGCACGACGTGAGAAGGTACAAACAACACATCTGGCGGGCTACCGCCAACTTCTTTCGCTAAGCGAAATTGTGACCACAGTCGCTGTTGAGGCAAGATTCGCCAGTCAATATTTGAGCCAGTAGGGAAATCTTCGTTAGGTCGGTGGGGCGCGTAAAGAATAAACCTGTGGTCTGTTCTCAAATTCAAAATCGCCCGAATAATTTCATACGAGTAATTCTCTGGCCCAGTTCGATTTTTCTTGACCGCTCTCGATGCGTCAATTCCGATAGTCAGTTGCATTAGCTGGATTATCCCACGACTTATGCACTTCAGGAAGTAAGTCGTGGGAACACGACACAGCTCTATACCTGATAAGGAAATTGAAGTGCGCAAGTCGTGTATCCCACCAGCGTCACCTTTTCGCTACAGCAAGCTAGACAGTTGGCCTGGCAAATATGTCTATAAAAACATTCTGACGGGTGGTTTTGGCTCGGATAATATCCATCACAGTAAATCCTCCATCCGTAATTAACTGCTTAATTTCGTCTTCAGTGTAGTTAGCGAAATACTTTTTGCTGCCAAAATAGCGCTCTTTGCTTTTCAGGCCCTCTCCCACCCCCTCTGTGACCGACAAGTAAAGTAATCCAGAATCTTTGAGAACGGTCCGAAATCCAACCAGAGTTTTATGTGCATCTATTTTTGGTAGGTGCTGGAACGAGGCCATCACCCATAAGCCGTCGAAAATCTTTGGAGGAAACTCCAAATTGCGCATATCCATTTTGTGGAATTTGGCTTTAGGTGCGGCTTTCTTGGCGAGAGCGAGTAGGTTAGCTGAAAGGTCGATAGCGGTCACCTCCAATTCTTTTTTGGTAAAAAATGCGGCGTCGTGGCCCGACCCACAACCGACATCAAGAACCTCCTTGCCCCCCAAATGTTCTAGAAAATAATCGTAGAGAGGCTGGTACGGTGTCCGATCTTGGTAATGAGTGGCGTAGTCGGTTGCCATTCTGTCGTAAGCCGCAATTGTCGTCCCTACGACATCGATATCTTCGGATCGATTTATCATTTCGTAATTTAGTTATTTAGTAATTTAGTAATTCCCGCAACCATTGCTTAGCTCTTTGCCCAAAGCACAGAACGGAGAAACTCATCAAGATGTTCAACGGCGATGCCGGTGCCTTTGGCGACGCAAAGTCTTGGCTCTTCAGCTAACTGGCACGGGACACCGGTCACTTTAGTTAAAAGTGCGTCAAGTCCTCGTAAAAGCGAGCCTCCGCCGGTCATCAACATGCCTTTATCCATAATATCGCTGGCTAGTTCGGGCGGTGTTTTTTGGAGGACTTGTTTCACGGTAGCAATAATTTCCTGCAACTCCTCCTGGACGGCATTTAGCACGTCAGATGAGTAAACAATAACTGATTCCGGCAATCCGGTCACAAAGTTTGAACCCGACAGCTCCATTTGAAGCTCTTTTTTCATCGGCATAACCGTACCGACTTTTATCTTAGCGGCCTCGGCTGTTTGTTCGCCGATGACTAAGGCGTATTTTTTGCGGATGTAATTAGTTATGGCGCTGTCAAATTTATTGCCACCTACTCGAGCACTGGCGGCAGCGACCACATCACCGAGAGAAATAACAGCTACCTCGGTAGTACCCCCACCGATGTCGATAATTAAGTGGCCTTCGGGTGCGGCAATCGGTATTCCGGCGCCAAGCGCCGCCGCAATCGGTTCCTTAATAATATATGCGTTTTTAGCACCAGCGGCGATACAGGCATCAATGACGGCTCGTCGTTCAGTTGAGGTTGCGCCGACCGGTACGGCTACCATAATATCGGGTCGAAATATACGTAATCGCCCCGAAACCCGATTAATAAAATAACGGAGCATCGCTTCGGTAATTTTAAAACTAGCGATAACCCCGTCTTTAAGCGGTCGAGCGGCGATAATTGAAGCCGGAGTTTTACCGAGCATCTTTTTAGCCTCTTCACCGAAAGCCACAACCTTATTATTACTGGCGTCAAGAGCCGCAACAGCCGGTTCGTCAATAACAATCCCCTTCCCGGGAACATAAATTAATATATTGGTCGTGCCTAAATCGACACCGATTCGCCTGATCATTGTTCGCATTCTAACCTGACGAGCAGGAAATACAACCAGTATAAAGTCTGGTTCTTTAAACTAAAGCGGAACAGACCTACGCTAGGTAAAGATTAGTTAACCTA
>CAYHNZ010000032.1:0-9704 GCA_964358205.1 uncultured Candidatus Saccharibacteria bacterium
CCAGACTGTGTTTGTATTCTCCTAGAAACATCTTTTGTAATTTGTTTTGGTTCGATTCGAACTGATTGTAAGTTGTCTACTTTGTATGCCACCCCACTACGCCAAGGCTTCGAGGGGTAGGCATCTGCGTTATTGCTAATCATTAGTTTTTAATATTTATGACTCCGAAGCTTTAGCGAAGGGTTATGCCACTTTCCCCCACTTCATTCCACTTTTTACCACTTCTTTGCCCAAACTACGAGTTATTAGACATGTTGTCAAGCCCTGCGATTACACAGAGCTGGATATCTCCTTCGCAACCGCTCAGTCGATATCAAGTGGTCTAATTTTTCCAGTGTCAGCGACTGCGTCGCGGCTTTTTTGTGAGGGTGGAGGGGCTTAGTTGCGAAGCAGCCCCTACACCCTCACACTCCCTACCCCGCACGCTACGCCTGGCGGCGAGCTAGGTGAAAAACCGCTCGCTGACCTGCTTTTGATGGGTCATGGCTCGCGGTTTTTCGGTTGATTAATATGGTATAAATAGGGTATGGATAAATTAAGTGAAGGTAAATGTGTTCCTTGTGAAGGCGGAGTACCGCCAATCAAAGGGGCAGAGCTCGAAGAATACAAAAAACAGCTTGACGCCGAAGCGCCCGGTTGGGAGCTCAGAGATGCCAAACAGCTCGAAAAAAGCTATAAGTTCTCGGATTTCCAGTCGGCGCTGGGGTTTGTAAATAAAATTGGAGCGATTGCGGAAACCGAAGGCCACCACCCGAATATTGAATTTGGCTGGGGATTTGTGCGGGTTTTAATTTGGACTCACGCGATTGACGGCCTAAGCGACAACGACTTTATACTGGCGGCTAAGATAGAAAAGAATTAGTTGGTATCTTTGCGCACGAAAAGCCCAGTATCAGCATCGAGAACGAGCCCGTATTCTTGAGCAACTGAAATTAATTTTTCGAATCGTTCCTGATCCTCACGGTATCTGCCATTCCGAAGAAAAATTAATTGAGCATTGTAGCCTTCCAGGGCTTTTTGTCTGACAACTTCATCGAAAACCTTCCCCTCTGTTGTCTCATCGGAATTTACAGAGTTAGAAAATTTGATTTCTGGATTTTGCGATCCTTCTTCAACTGACATCACAGATTATCAATCTTAATTCTCTCTTGTTTCATCGTATCGCGATCGCGAGCCGTAACTGTTCCCTTAGTTGTACCTTCAGTACTCTCAAAGTCAACCGTATAGCAAACCGGCGTGCCGATTTCGTCCATCCGGCGGTAGCGGCGGCCAATTGAGCCGGATTCGTCGTAGAAAACATGTTTTCCGGCTTCTCGCAGACTGGCAACTAGCTTCTGGCTCATCTTCAACAATTCCGGCTTCTTAATTAAAGGTAGGACAGCCACATCGTAGGCAGCTAGTTGCGAGACAACTCCCAAAACCACTTCGGCTTGGTCGGAATTTGGATTGGGATGCGAGCTGATGGCTGATGGCTGACTACGAGTCTCTGACGAGGAGCGAGCGCTAGCGACATTGCCACGGCCTTGGCCGTAAGACTGCCAGGCGTTGAGGAGGACGACTAGCAACGCTCGGTCTAGTCCGGCGGCTGGCTCAATCACCCACGGCGTAAATTTCTCTTTGGTTTCTTCGTCAAAAACCGCCATATCCTTACCAGAAAACTTTTGGTGTTGGGTTAAGTCGTAACTACCCCGATTGGCGATGCCCTCGAGCTCGCCCCAACCCCAGGGATATTGATACTCGATATCGGTTGTGGCTTTGGAGTAGTGGGCTAAAGCTTTTTTCGGGTGTTTCACCAAGCGCAAATCTTTTTTGTCGACGCCGAGATCGATATACCACTGTAAACGAGCTTCGACCCAGTAGTCGAACCACTTGTCGGCTTCTTCTTCGCGAACAAAGAACTCCATCTCCATTTGCTCAAACTCCCGGGTACGAAAAGTAAAATTGCCTGGCGTTATCTCATTGCGGAAGCTCTTGCCAACCTGCGCCACGCCAAATGGAATCTTCTGGCGGCCGGTATCCATAATGTTTTTAAAATTAATGAAAATGCCCTGACAGGTTTCCGGCCGTAAATATGCCGCGGCCGCTTCGTCCTCAACCGCCCCAATCATCGTTTTGAACATTAAGTTGAAGTTGCGAGGTTCGGAGACCGGATTGCCGTCAGGACTTTTGGTTGGGTCGTCCAGATGGTCAGCCCGGTAGCGTTTATGGGTCACTAAATCTTCGACCAGTGGATCGGTAAAATTCTCGGTGTGTCCGGCCGCCTCCCAAACTTTAGGGTTCAAAATTATCGGCGAATCTAAGCCGACGATATCGTTTCGTTCATGGACCATCGAACGCCACCAGTGAGCTCGGAGGCGGTTCTTCATCTCCACGCCAATCGGGCCGTAGTCGTAAGAGTTAGATAACCCACCGTAGATTTCCGAAGACGGCCAAATAACGCCTCGGCGTTTCGCCCAAGCGACAAAAGCGTCCATTTGATTACTCTCAACCATGGCTCAATCTTACCCGAAAAATTCTTCTCTAACGAGACCCGAAAAGTCTAAAGTGGCAAGGCTAAAGTCTGAAGTAAGTATCAAGTTCCAAGTTTCAAGTATAAATGACTTATCACTTGCTACTTTAGACTTAGTTAAGACTTGAGCCTTCAGACTTCAGACTTTACCTGTAAAAGGTAAACACCGAGTCGAGCATCGGTCCCAACGGCCCGAGGTAATTCTGGAAACCGGCCACACCGAGATAAAGTATTGTTGCTAGAAGCAAGACGATCACGGTAAGAATCTTGGTGGCTACCTTGCCGTGGTTAAACAAGCTCATCAAGAATCCGAGCGCCAAACTTACTACGGCTGTCGGCCAGCCGATTGAACGGATCGCTTCGGTAACACTTTCCGACATCAGAGATTTGTAGAACGGGAAAGCGGCCATCGCTACAAAAATAATCACTCCGAATACCGCTAGAACCTCACCGATTGTCCCGATGCTCGATCCCGAGCCAACATCTTCGGCGTCATCGGAGTCCGACTTCGGCGGAACACTTGCCTCCTTTTGGCGTTGACCAACCTTGCTATTGTCGCTAGTAAGCGACTTCCCAAGCATACCCTGCTTGGCATAAATGTCGTTGATACTCGCCGTCTTAGACTCTGGTTTGTTCGCTGGCGCAATTGGACTGGGGGGTGGGCTCGGCGGAGTGATTGGGGGAGGAGGTAATTCAGTTGTCGACAGTTCGTTTGCCTTATCGTTTGCTTTGGGTGGTTCAACGACTGGCTTAACATTACCGGTCAGACGATCGATTTTCGCTTCCAAGGCCTGGATCTCACCACTTAGGCTTTCAACTTCCTCGGCTAAATCGGGGGTATTTTCGGTCGACGATGCTACTTCCGATTCGGTCACAATAATCGGTGTCTCTGGCGCTACAACAACTGGTGGCACGGCATTGGCGATTGAGGAAGAAGCCGTTGGTACCGAAACGTTAATCGGCAAATTACCATCTTTGACCATGGTTGTTTCAAGCAGATTTGATTCCGTCGCTACCGCAGGTGCGTCAACGGTTTTTGTGTCCTCAACTGTTGGCTGATCAGCTATTATTCCCTCCTTTGTATACTCGCGGCAAAGCGCTACCGAACCGAGTGATATACCTACCTTCCATATTAATGCTAAGGCAGGTATTCAGCAAGGTTACGTTCAGCTTTTCCTATTTTTTACCATTAAAGTAAATCCTTGGAAGAGCTGTTCCGAACCGAGTGATAACTTCATGATGACGAAGATTTGACCACAATGCAAGCTCGCTAGCGGTTATCGTCGCTACCTGACCCGATTCATCTTTTTGACTACCCAATAGAACTACTTCATCACCACGCCGGACGGGAAGATCGGTAGTGTCAATCGTTATTAGGTTCATACAAATTTTGCCAATCACCTTGACCCGCTTGCCCTTCACCAATACTTCCGCCCGACCAGTTAGAGCTTGAGTATAACCTTCGGCGTAGCCAATAGCTACTACCGCAATCGTTGTCGGTTTTTTGGCGATAAAGAGGTGGCCGTAGCTAACACCCTCGCCAGTCGCTATCTCCTTGACCTGCATCACAATCGATTTACAGGCGAGAGTTGGTTTAATGCCCTCTATCGCCTCGTCAACACCGTAGAGCGCTAACCCGACCCGAACAGCATCGAAGAAACCCTCGGGAAAATTCTCCAGTGAGCCTGAACTGACTAAATGAATGGGTAGTAGCGGCGTTCGACCCTGGGTCTTGACCACCAACTGCTGTAAGCGTCGCAACTGTTCGAGATTAGTCGCCCGATCGGACGCATTCGTTAGGTGCGAGAAAATCGCCTCAATTGAAACAAGCGGGAATCGATGTTGGCCGATTAACAAGTCGGTCACCTCGTCAATAGTCATTCCTAGCCGGTTAAGACCAGTTTCAACTTTAAGATGAACTCGGGCTGGCTTACCAACTCGTTCGGCAATCCGTTGGTAAAGAGCGATTAACTCCCGGTCGTATAAACTTAAAATAAAGCCTTCGTCGATCGCTTCGGAAAGCTCTTTCGGATCGAGATAACCCATAATTAAAACTGGTTTGGCGGCTTGAAGACGGACTTGTTTGGCTTCTTCAAGTGAAATAACTGCGAAGGCATCAACGCCAAGTAAATCTAGTTGACCAGCAATCGGCGAGATACCGTGACCGTAGGCATCGGCCTTAACGACGGCGATCAAATCGACACCTGGCCCTATTTTCTCACGGACTCGGCGATAGTTTTCGCCCAGAGCATCCAAATCAATCTCTAGCCAAGCTCGCATTTCGTTTAGAATTTAGAATCTAGAATTAAGAATGAAGAATCATTTTTTGACACCTGTAAGCTCGCATAAGTGGTCCAGGGTTTGTTCAGCCATTCCGTTACTAGACGCAAAAAGACCTCCTCAACTTCTTGGGCGACTTTGTCGGGAATGCCAACACGCAGAATTAACGAATAGTTTTCTTTGCCTAAAAGTTTAAGCATTTTTATTGAGTTAGGTTCTAACTCTAATGTCAGCGCCTCATTGACGCAAGAATGGCAGCTGAATTTATGTTCGTCAAAAAGCCAGCTAGCTCCTTCGTTTATCTCTTTTTTGCAGTTGAAGCAGGTGAAGTCGGTTATCGACAGACCGAGCCGGCCAGTAAGTCGCGAGAGAAAATGTAGCCAGATCGCCGCCCATTTTTCGTTGTTATTGAGTCGCATCAAGCAATCGATAGTGAGCTGGAAGATCGGCCGTTCGGCGACGTCCTCGACAATTACCCTTTCGATGATTTTAGTGATGGCGTAGGCTCGATTTAGCAATGTCAAGGAATTGCGGATATTCTCGAACGGTTCGGCCAGAAGTGCGCCGGCGACTTTCGGCAGTTCGTCTTCGTCAGTCAGCATAATTTGGGTGAGCATCATGGTGTCGAGGTGGCCGGCCAGTTTGGAGAGCGGTCGACGGACACCCCGAACAATCACCCTTTTTTTACCCAAAAAGGGGCTAAAGATGGTTAATATGCGATCGGTTTCGCCTAGATTTTGTTTTTTCAGAATTAAGGCCGGCGTCTTTAGCATCTAGTCTAGTAAACCACGAACTTGCGCACTTCTCCAGATGGCATACTATAGGAGTATGCAAGTACGAAGCACCAATCTCGAAGTACGAAACAAATTCAAATCCGCCGGCTGGCGGACAAATTCGAAAAGTTTAAACCATTTGAATTTCAGATTTTCGAATTTGTTTCGGATTTCGGATTTCGGATTTCGAGCTTCTAGCCCTCGCGGGTTTACGCTGATCGAGTTGCTTGTTGTTATCGCGATTATTGGGATTCTGGTTTCGATCGGTGTTTACAGTTGGAGCTCGGTTTCGGCCAGAGGTCGAGATACGACCCGCAAAAGTGATTTAACAAGGATTAAACAAGTTCTTCAGCAATACTACTCCGACACCCGAACCTATCCGGTTTTCGATACGTCTAAGCATGGGACCCTCAATGAACCAATTTATAGCGCCACCTGGCAGTTGACACAAGGTGGCAGTACGGATTGTTCTCGCAGAAATGATGCGACTAAGATTGCCCCGAAATACATCGACAAAATTCCGACCGACCCGAAAGACACGGCCAAGTACCAAACCATGTCATGTGCTAATTTGGCTGAAAATCAAGGCAATCGCTACCTATATATTAGCGCCCCGACCGACACCACCAGCGGTCCGACGCAACCGGCAACCAGCTTTGGCTTAATGGCAACGCTGGAACAAGGAGCAAGCGACAGAATTACCGATCCTAAGCTGAACCCCCTTGACAGGCAATATAACGGTACTACTTTTGGCACCTGGTACTCGTCGAAAAATAATTACGGCAACACCATTGGTGTAAACGCTAATTACCTGATCGACAGCAAAAATCAATAAAAACTTTTAAAATCAAAAGTTTTAGAATTTAGAATGAGGAATTTAGAATGTCGCTGACGCTCGCTTCTCTCCGCCAGCTGGCGGATCGTAGTTAGGATTCTAGAATTGAGAATGAATGATCGGGAATATTTCTAAATTCTAAAATCCATATTCTATATTCTTGGCAATTTACTCCGCACTAGCGCGGATATACAATAAGGCGCTGATCACTAATAGTCCGACTCCACCCCAGAGAAAATATTTAGTAATATCTGTACCCGCTTGACCAAAAGAGGCGGCATTTAGTCCGCCCGCCAAATTGATTGCGAAAAATCCCATCCCCACCACCAACATGGCGCTGGCTAAAATTACTTGTGATCGTTTAGTCATCTTTACGGTAGTGTAGCAAAAAGGTGGGTTGTTTGCTCGGAACACTCCATATCTAAAGTTTAGGAGCCCTTGCGGGCTCCCCTTCAGATCGATCTATATCGGAATGAAACGGCGGTAAGAAAAGTGAAAAAAGCGATAGGCCCAACCACGACCATTTCAACTTTTCTTGGATTAATTAAGTCCAAGATGATGAATACCCCCCAGCAAATCGCCCCCACAGTCAGAACAAAACGACGAATTCTCCAAATATTACGTAAAAGTTCCAAAATGCCTCCGTGCCGTAAAGCCCGATTACTGACAATAACTCGTCGATAATCAAAGTGACCCTACGAGACAATATTGTAACGCACTGCAATCAACAAAAAAAGGCCTCTGGCCTTTCTCTGTATTGAGGTTTTGAATTCTTTGTCTTGGCGCCGGTCTACTTTCCCGACGGCTGTTAGCCGCAAGTATCATCGACGCTGATAGGCTTAACTACTCTGTTCGGTATGGGAAGAGGTGTACCCCCATCGCTCATGGCACCAAGACGAAAAATTCAAGAAAAATTACAAATGTGCTTGGAGAGGATGGCCACCACCGAGGTGGCCGAAGTGGTGAGCATTTCGCTCGCCGGTTATGGATAGTCAAATTCCCTCGACTTGGAATTCTTGAGTGATGATGACACGCAGCTTTTGCCCCGGAAACTGAATGTCTCGGATGTCATTGATGATATCACTCGCACAATTGGCGACGTAGTTGTAGCGAATTGTCTTCCATGGCCGGAACCGCCAGATTATTTTGACGTTAAAGAACATTTCATTTTTCCTCTCTAAGCACATTTGAAACAAGCTAGCGCAGGTAGCAGCTAGCTGTCAGCTTCTAACCACTAGCTTAAAAAGCCAGGAGCGAGTTGCTAGATGCCAGTTGCCAAACTTTACGTTCGCAAAGTTTCGAGCGTTCGCTTAAATTTCCCCACTCTCTTAATGAGTAGGGATTATATTGCTTGCGGACCGTAGCGGAGACGAAAAAGCACGGTCTTGCGACAGCAAGTTTTTCGTCGAGCTCGAGCGCCGAGAGCCGCTGGGCTCGAGGACGCGTGTCCGCAGGGAATAAAATCCTAGCGAATGTTTTTCCAAACTAAGGTTGAAGGATCCAGTCCTCCAGCTCGCACCTACCTACCAATTGAGTAGACAAATGCGAGTTAGTAATTCTTGACCGATTAGTACGCCTTGGCTGAACACATTACTGTGCTTACACCTAGCGCCTATCAACCCGGTAGTCTTCCGGGGGTCTATAACGAAGATTAATCTTGAGGCCTGCTTCCCGCTTATATGCTTTCAGCGGTTATCAGTTCCGAACGTAGCTACTCGACAGTGCCCTTGGCAGGACAGCCGATACACCAGAGGTTCGTCCGCTCCGGTCTTCTCATACTAGGAGCCGCTCCTCTCAATCTTCAACGCTTACAGCAGATTAGGACCGAACTGTCTCGCGCATGTGATTCCATTATTTCTAATGGCACGGACTATATCTTCATCCTGGCTTCCAGCCAGGATGAAGATTCTAGCCGCCTCAAGCGGCGCCATATCTTCATCGTAGCTGTAGCTTATTAAAACCAGGAGCCGACATTTGAACACTCTGTAAAGAGAGCGTTCTCATCTTACGCTTGCTAGCTTTGCAAGCCTAGGAATCAGTCTCTACGGGATTCAAGAAGTTTTTTTACCTTCTTGACTTACCCTCGGTATTGCCCTTTCCAGAGCTTACGCTCTGAAGGAGGGTTTCACCGATTTTAGTCGGGATTTCCCTTCCGTGTTCGTCGGAAGAGGGAGTATGCATAATACTCACTGTACCGCATTACTGCGGTAGAACGCAACGTAAACTACGTTCTGAACCCAGCTCGCGTACCCTTTTAATTGGCGAACAGCCAAACCCTTGGGAGCTTCTCCACCCCCAGGATAGGATGCACATTGAATCCCCTGTTACCAGGAGTGTAGACTATATATTCATCCTACGAAGTAGGTGAATATACGAACCGCCGGCTGGCGGTGACATATATTCATCCTGCGCTCTTCCTTAGGCTGTTTACGGCCATAGAATGAGACTTTTAAGTAGGAGTCAGCGTATTAATACAATCAATTTTGATTGTATTCTCGTCTTTCGACTCAGTCGTTACGGGGTAAGAGAAACTTTATACAATAAACTATCGACCATATATGGCCGGACTAATTCGCAGAACTTTTTGGATGATTTTTGCGGAACATAGAGGCAATAACTCTTACCTTTCTTGTGGATCTTGCTGTCAATACCAAAATTTTTCTTCAGACACCTGGACAGCAATTGCTGCTCGGCTATCGAAAACAAATCAGTATTAAGTCGTAAGGCATTGCAATCATTCCGTTTGTAACCATCATCCATGTACCAAACCGCTAGTGACAGCGGACTGGTTAGTATTGATTGGATGTTCTTTGGAATAATCTTTTTCTTATTTTTGTAGAAAAGATTCTTCCATTCTAGGAATACATCCGAGCTGAAAGTTGAAAAGTGCAATCTCTCATAAAATTTCTCTGAAGTTTTATGAAATGACCTAATCACCCTGGGTTTTGCGGTGACAAAACTACCAAATTCAGCGTGTTTCCATCGGACATAGTCTTCTTGTTTTAGAGTGTGGTCAACACGCAAGCGTGCTCCGCGACCGTTATTCTCAAGATGACCATCTCCTAATATGGTTCCAATCAATATTTGTTGTTGCTTTTTTGTCAGTAGCATACTGTATGAAGTTTCTCTTACTTCCCACGGTATTATCCTAACATATCTGGGTTTCCTTGTTAGGACTTCACCGTTATTAGCTGACGTTGCAAATGTTTGTACATTTGCCAACTCAAATTACTTTGAGTGCGGCCCATTGTAAGCCGACATCGAGGTGCCAAACTGCGCCGTCTCTGTGGACGATTGGGCGCAATCA
>CAYHNZ010000033.1:0-9699 GCA_964358205.1 uncultured Candidatus Saccharibacteria bacterium
TACCAACTGCGCCACAGCCCGTAGAGGTAATTTTACCCCATGGAAGAAGATTAATGAAGAGTTTGGCGCTATAAATAAATTCGGCCAATCGTGAATATTGCGATAAAGGCAATAAAGGAACCCCAAGTGAGTACGGTCAGACCACGGGTTGAGTTGAGGTCACCCGACAGTCCTGATGCTACCTTGGCGTTAATGAGGCGAACAGCGATAAAGTAATCAAGTCCGATCAGAGCTATCTTGACCCAAAATATTGGGCTAGAGCTTAACTCATCCCAGTGACGGTAAGTCATATAAATCCCAGAGACCACCGTTAATCCCATGGCGTAAAGACCGAACTGTCGAATGAAGCTGATTGCTTTAAGCTTGACCTCATCTAAGGGCTTACTAACAGAAAAAACAAGAGAGAAGAATACTATCCCCATCACCACGCTAGCGGAAATCAGGTGCACCAACAGTGCAAAACGAAACAGCGTCATGTACGTTTACTCGCTGATTTTGAAAATGGCGGAATAATATCCATGGCTAATTAGTGAATTTGAATGATTTGGCAATGAGGGCGAAGTCTTTATACCACTGCTGAGTGAGGCTGTCCGTTATTCCCGCCGCAAGATCACTCTCAAAGTTACTATTTTCTTTCCAAATACTTTCGTTGCCGCAATTAGCCGCGTCTTTAGTGAAGTGTGATGGATTATTTTTGATTGCTGCCGTGCGGTCTGAAGACTCAAGGGAATATTCAAGATGGACCATGGTGTCATTGCCGTCAAAGACATTAAGGGTGTGTAAAAACATAACGCTACAAACTTCAAACAGAGTTGTAGTAAGTGTTTCTTTGGCATACAAACCGGAGATATAGCTTTTTACCTTACCGCTTTTAAGGTCATCGCGAAGCATTGTAAGAATTTCTTTATCGTAACCCCGCGGATCATCTTCCATCGTTGCAAGATTGTACGTCTTGACGAAAACACTAGTAACATTTGCTGGGTTGAAGGCTACTGAGTCCTCAATTTTAAGAGTTGCTGGGACTTTAAAGCTAAATCCAGTTTTCGTATCGGCATATGTTTTCCAATCGGCTGTTTCGTCGGTCGTTGCCGTGGCGGTTTTCTTCACGGTCGTCGCTGAATTATCAGTCGTATCTGGGGCGGTGTTTGATGCCCAGACTAGGTATGCCAGAGCCACAACCAGAACAATAGCAAAAATGGCTAGCCAGAGTTTCAAGCCGGTTGGAGCGTGATGCGGTGGTAGTTGATTGTCTGGCGGCATAATATCCATGGCTAATCCGTAGCATATCATCTTTACAGCGCGAAGAGCAAAGATTAGTATTTAAGCTATGGAAGCGACCAAGAAATTCAAAGTCTATTTAGAGTACGACCCAGAATACGATGGCTATGTGGCAGAAGCGCCAATGCTCTCTGGCTGTATGAGTCAGGGCAAAACAACAGAAGAAGCACTTCAGAATATCGAAGAAGCGATCAAGGGCTACCTAAAGGTTTTGAAACAACGCGGCCAGACCGTTCCTCAAGAAGAAGTGAGATATGTGACAGTTGGAGTTTAGGTGGGGCAATTAGCCAATATCTCCGGCCAGAAAGCCGTCAAAGTTTTTCTGAAACTTGGTTATATTCTCGATCACCAAGAAGGTAGTCATATGATTTTGTATAATCCCAAACCCGGTCTGCCGATACTATCCATTCCTAATCACAAAGAGCTAGCACCAGGATTATTGCGGAGCCAGATCAAACGATCTGGACTATCGGTTGTGGAATTTCTGCGACTGCTGAAGAAGGCCTAGCCGCTCCAATCAACGCCCCTGCCCCGAGGAGGTGGAGCAGAAGGATAAACTGCACGAAATCCATTGACAAGCTCCTGCCTAGTTTACGAACTTAATACTGGAAATAATCCGTTTATGCTCGGCTGATAGCTTGTCGTAGGTGGCGGCTGAATCGAAGCTGAAGAAATATAACGCCTGTCCAACTTGCACATAGATCATTGTTCGATCTTCTGTGGTTGGATCCGTCACCCAGTAACTAGTACGACCATCAACAAGCACCAAGTTAGACTTTAGCGTTGTGTCGGTCTGAGCAAACGCATCCTTCAAGTAAGCTTCTAGGGTCGTCACGGGAGGATTGGGGGTATCATAATGCCCAGTAAATTCGGTTTGGATATTCCTTCGATAGGCAACTATAACAATAGGATCTTTGGACGATCCTCCAGAGAGCGTTAAGCTACAATAAGCATCGTTTGCGGGACAAAACTTCCCGTCCGGGAGTACTTCGCCAGCACTGTATGTAGCCGGATATTGGAAAGTCAGCTTTACCACAGCATTAGTGTACGTTTTCCAATCCGTTGTTTCGTCGGTCGTTGCCGTGGCGGTTTTCTTTACAGTCGTTGCTGAATTATCAGTCGTATCTGGGGCGGTGTTTGATGCCCAGACTAGGTATGCCAGTGCTCCAACCAAGACAATGGCAAAAACTAGCATTAAATTCTTCATGCTCGGACTAACGTGGTGTGCTGGTAGTTGTGGAACTTCAGCAGTCATTATTTAGTGATTTTGAAGGAGGAGTAAAAGTCCTCAAAGTATGGGCTGTATACCTCATTGTCGAGAGCTCCGTTACCAATTGAAAACACAGTGCTTCCGTACGATAGAACAACATTTTTGCTAACCCAGTCAGGCATAGAGGCGGTAGTGATGGTTACCAAGGTAGCTGTTTTTCCCGATATTACTATATTTTTCTTCGATTGTTTTCTGTCACCGAATTGGTCACCAAATTCAGCCATAACTTGATCAGCTGATTTGCCAGTAATAACTGAAATACCCCACACGCCGTCATAGCCTTCTAAGGCGCTTCCAGTCACAACGGGTCCAAAGTGTGTTTCTGTGGTGCCACTGACCGGAATAATTTTCCACTCGGTGTCTTTAATCTGGGCGGGATATTTGATCGAGAAGCCATATGTTTCGTTTGTATATGTTTTCCAATCGGCTGTTTCGCCGGTCGTTGCCGTGGCGGTTTTCTTCACGGTCGTTGCTGAATTATCAGTCGTATCTGGGGCAGTGTTCTGGGCCCAGACGAGATAAGCCAAGGCGCCAACTAAGACAATAGCGAATACCAGCAATAAAACTTTCAAGCTCGTGGTCGCATGTTCGTGTTCGGTATGTATTTCGTTTAATTCCATTAAAGTACCTCCTCTCACCACTCTAGGGGGCGGGTTGGGTACTGTCAACTTTGTTATGAACCTCCATTGCTTTCAGCGTAGTTGAAAGAGGGACTAGGCACTAGGTATTTGTAACTGGAGTGTGGAAACTAGTCGCTAGTGCCTAGCTCCTAGTTCCTCCCTGCTTGTTTGACGCCCTTGCTCGGGAGGCATATACTGCGAGAAGCAAACAAAACAACAAATATTACGATTTCGTTTATCTCGTAATGTCTAAATATATGAAAGGACTAA
Source organism: uncultured Candidatus Saccharibacteria bacterium (assembly GCA_964358205.1). GTDB lineage: Bacteria > Patescibacteriota > UBA1384 > 2-12-FULL-50-11 > 2-12-FULL-50-11 > JANLIQ01. The sequence continues at coordinate 3,439 of CAYHNZ010000033.1, forward strand.
CACATGACACCAACAACGATCGGCGCTTTAGCCGCGGGAATTGGCTTGGCCGCAGGCTTTGTCGTCCGTCAAATACTATTAACTCGTTCGCAAGAGGATCAAGAGGGCAAATATAAAGAATTAATTCTCCAGGGCAAAGAAGAAGCGCTCAAGCTCAAGGAAGAAGTCAAAAAAGAAGAGAACGACCGCCGGAAGGAACTCGAGAAAGTCGAGAGCCAGCTTCGTGAGCGAGAGGTTTCGATCGAACGCCGGATGGAGAAGATCGAGGGCGAGAAAACCGAGCTGGAAGGCAGAACCCAGCAATTAGAACTGGCCAAAGCTGACATCACCGCCCTACACGATCAACAAGAAAAAGAGCTGGCCAAAATCGCCAAGCTGACCAAAGAGGAAGCCCGCGAGAATTTGCTTCAAGAAGTCGAAAAAGATTACTCCGAGGACATTATTCGCAAAATCCGTTCGATGAAGGAGCAGATGAAGGCTCGTTGGGACGCCGAGGCCAAAGAGTTAATTACCACTGCCATCGAAAGATTAGCGACCGATCAAACCGCCGAGATGACGATTTTTGCTTTCCATCTACCCAACGACGAGATCAAGGGCAAAATTATCGGCAAAGAGGGTCGTAATATCCAGGCCTTTGAAAAAGCGACCGGTGTCGATTTGATTGTCGACGAAACACCGGAAACGGTTTTGATCTCCAGCTTTGACCCGATCCGCCGAGCTGTTGCCAGCAAGGCCCTGGGAATGTTAATCAAAGACGGGCGGATTCAACCAGCCAAAATCGAGGAGCTAGTGACTAAAGCCCAATCCCAAGTTGAGGACGAAATCAAAGACGCTGGTGAAGCGGCCATTCAAGAAGTGAACCTGGTCGGCATCCATCCGGAATTAGTCAAACTACTTGGCTCAATGAAGTTTCGAACTTCTTACGGACAAAACCAACTTCAGCACGCTATCGAAGTTACCCACATTGCTGCGCTTCTGGCTGAAGAAGTTGGGGCTGATATCAACATTACCAAGAAAGGCGCGCTCTTGCACGATATCGGCAAGGCCGTTTCGCACGAAGTGCCGGGCTCGCATGTTGATGTTGGGGTCGAGCTGGCCCGTAAATACGGTATGAGCGAAGAAGTCATTCACTGTATCGAAGCCAGTCACGAAGATACTGATACCAAAACCGTCGAAGCCATTTTATCTCGGACGGCTGACGCTATTTCTTCGGCTCGTCCGGGCGCTCGTCGGGAATCGACCGAGCAGTTCATCAAACGAATGACCGAGCTGGAGAATGTCGCCAACTCGTTTACTGGTGTGGCCAAATCGTTTGCCATTCAAGCTGGTCGCGAAGTTCGAGTTTTGGTTCGGCCAGAAACGATCGACGACTTAACGGCGATGAAACTCTCGCGTGATATTGCTAACAAAATTGAGGCGGACTTGCAGTACCCGGGCACCGTCAAAGTCAATGTGATTCGCGAAACAAGGTTTAGCGAGATAGCGAGATAAGAGAGGGACTAGGCACTAGGAGCTGGGGACTAGTTGTGGGACAACCAAAGTTTAAAGGCTTAGAAGTTTATGCCGAAGCAAGAAGGCTACACTTGGAGGTTTTTCGGCTCACCTCATCTTTCTCGCGCGAGCTCGAATATCTGTCTTCACAAATCCGAAGAGCCGCACTGTCAGTCGCTCTAAACTTAGCTGAAGGATCAGCGAAACAGTCACGAAAAGACTTCCACCGATTCGTCCAAACTTCCCTGGGCTCAACCTACGAAGTGATCGCTTGTTTGGAGATTGTCACCGACCTAACAACCAAAGATACAGAGCAGTTGTCTCGTGATTACTACGAACTTCGTAATAGGTTGGGCGCTCTAGCCAAGTATCTAACTAGTACCTAGTACCGAGTTGCTAGTTCCTGCTAAAAGCCTTACGCTGAAAGTCAATGGATCAATCCCAATTGTCGAAGGCTTTAGCCCAGAAAAGCCAGCTTTCTGAAGAGGAGGCGGGGAAGTTTGTTGATGCCTTAGCCGAAACGCTGGCTGAATACTTCAAAAAAGGTGAGAAAGTTGTTATCGCTGACTTCGGCAGTTTTTATGTTCGGGACGACAAAACCGTTCAGTTCAACCCCTCGGCAAAACTCAAAGACCAGGTCGGATAACTAGTGGTCAAAGTTATACGTCAGTTCTTTTTCGGATTTCGTCGTTGTATTTGTCCTGCCAGCCAGGTTGCCTAGTGTCAATCCCTAAACGAGTAGCCATTTCTTTCAAGTTAATCTGAACAGCGTCGTGGTGTTCAGGTTTAACAGTCGATGAAGAATCGTTAGCCCCTTCTAAAATTACTTGCCAGCTAGCAAGTTTGTCGACAGGCACAACTTTTCTTAGTTCTTTCCCGGTGGCCTGATCAACCCTAACCACAACCGCCGATTTTTCGCCGAAACTTTGGAGAAGCCAACCATCTTCAACCCTTTTGTCGGATCGAAGCACTCTTACCGAATTACCAACACGTAGCTGGTTACCAAAGCCTTCGATATAATCTTTTTTCTCGACTTCTTCCTGATTAGTGTCAACCCCACCCATCTCAGGAGCCGCATAAGGGTTCGACTTTTGTAGTGATTGTTCGGGTGTCAAACCCATTTCCTCGGGAGTCGGTCCACCTTGCTCAATTGACATAAACTATTCGTATCACCGGCAGTAGCAATGTGCAAGTTGTGCCCCCGGCAGGAGTTGCACCTGCGACCATTTCCTTAGGACGGAACTGCTCTGTCTACTGAGCTACGAGGGCTTAAATATATTGTAAAGTTTTCGGTGGCGGATGTGATCCGCCACCGTTTCTAGTTCAGGTCCAACCACTCTGTGAATGTTGCGCCTAGCCCCATCTTCGCGGTGTGACCAGGCGGGTCGTCAGGAAGCGGTTGTTCTTTAGTTTCCCGCTTCTCTGTAATCTCCCCACCCTTGTTCGGATGTTCCATCTTGGTAGTCTGCTGACGAAGCGAAGGCAATCGAAATCGTACCCTCAACCAATTCCTCCTTGGAATTCACTTGTTTTCGGCCAAGCGTTGGATCAGACTACCTCTTCAGGTAGAATATGTCAAGAAAGCGGGGTGTAGTCGGCGAAAGCGCCTCGTATTCCTCCCTCGCAACCGCTCGGTCGTAATGTCGCTTCGCTCGCTTTTCGCCAAAGCTCGAAGTAGCTCAGTTGGGCTGAAGCGGTAATGAGAAGTGAACTGCTTCACTTCGAATCGCTGAGGCGGGTTGAGGCCTGTTCGTTAGAACGCCGAAACCCCGGAAGAGCGTATGAAAATTTAATCTTGAGGTCGGGGTGTAGCTCAGTTGGTAGAGCGTACGACTCGGGTTCGTAAGGCCGCTGGTTCAAGTCCAGTCACCCCGACCACGGGATTAAAAGAGAGTTGAGGCCGCTGGTTTCCACATTCTCCGCCAGTTGGCGGCTTCGGCAGGTCAGGCAAGTCTAGTCTACTCGGTTACCAGCCGGATCCGGACACCAGCATCAGAAACTAGACATAACTTGCCGACAACGCTGTTTCTTTCAAGGAACTTAAGCAGCTTAAGTAGAAGCTCCTGATAATGCGGGCCGGATTGATCGTCGGTGGAAATAATAATCACGCCCTCGGACTCTAAGATTCGGCGAGGGGGAAACTGTTGGTGCTTTGGATCAGCGTCAAAGGTGAGAAATACCCGCTTCTGTTTGGTGGCGTAGCCAAGCTGGACGACGTCAGCTAGTCCGAGACGGTTTGGATGAGCAGTTTCTACATTACAGCCATTCGAGCGCAAAAATCTAGCTAAATGGAGCGGGATGTTCTCATCGAAGTAGAAAGCACTCTTAGACCGAGGCCTTGGCCAAGTTTTGAATTTCTTTGTTAGCCTGGTCATCAAGGTAGCGCAAAGCAACAATTATCTGAGCCGAGGTAAGGTGGGGAAAATCTTTCTGGATATCGGCAGCGCCGTAGCCATTGGCGACGTAATTAGCGATCTGGCTGACCGAAATTCGCGTTCCGGCGATTGTGGGTCGGCCACCAAGCACCCCTCGCTTACGAACGATTTCTACTGTCATAGTTCTTGCACTGTAACAAGAGCTCATTCGTTGCGCAATGGCAATTTCGGAAAGACCCCTCCTTCTCTGTTACCAGAGTTAGAATGTGATCGACTACTCCCGACCATTCAAAAATGGTATTTTCGCCAAGGATATATTTTGCTACGCTCAAATTAATGCCTCAAAAGATCGACATCACCAACTCGACCCTGATCCGGTTTGTGCTGATTCTGCTGTCCTTGTGGTTTGTCTATTATATTCGCGATGTTTTTGTCCTGCTTTTCCTGGTGTTGATCATCGTCGCTGGCCTATCGCCGACGGTCGATCGTTGGGCTAAGACTATCACCCGACCAGGTGCGGTCATCTCGGTTTTCTTATTAATTTTCGTGGCTCTAGCCGCCATCTTCTCCTTAATTGTGCCGCCGCTAATTAATCAGATTCAGGAATTTAGTCTTAACCTGCCTGGGTACACCAATGCTCTTAATGTCCAGGGCCAAGGTTTCTTTCCGCAATTTGCCGACTTGATCGCCAAGAATCTCAATACTCTTTCCGGTTCGCTCGGCAACGTCGGTGAATTGTTATTCTCTAAAACGATCGGGGTAATTAGCGGTGTGGTCGCCGTGATCACTGTTTTGGTACTAACCTTTTATCTCCTGCTGGAAGAAGAGGGCTTGAAGAAGATTTACCGTGGCCTTCTGCCGGCTGGCCAGCACGAAGCTTTGAGCGAAACGACTCGCAAAATCGCTTCCAAGCTTGGTGCCTGGTTGCGGGGTCAGCTATTCTTAATGTTTGTGGTCGGTGCTTTCACGACCTTGGGTCTATTTATTGTCGGTTCGCCCTACGCCCTGACCTTGGGACTGTGGTCGGGTCTAACGGAGGTTATCCCCATTCTCGGACCTTGGATCGGCGCCATTCCAGGTGTAGCTGTCGGTTTAGCTGATTCACCTTTTCAGGGCTTCTTAACCCTGCTTGTCTACACAGTCGTTCAGCAACTTGAGGGTAATATCTTGGTGCCGCGTATTATGGCAAAAGCGGTTGGATTGAACCCCTTCATTGTCATTTTGGCAATTTTGATTGGGGGCAAGATTTACGGCTTAATGGGCGTGTTATTGTCAGTGCCACTGGCAGCGGCGATTTCGGTGATCGCCGCCGATTGGCCGCTCATTCGCGACACTTTTTCTTCCCGACAGAAAAGCTGACCGTAATCGCTCTTCCCGAATGAAGATAATCATCGGCTCCGTCACCTACCCATTAGCCAATGGTGTTACTACCTCGATTAATACCAGTGTCGACGGTTTTATTTCCGCCGGACATAAGGTGGCAATTATCGCCCCGCGCTACGATGGTTTTGGCAAAGTTCGGCCGGAACATTATCCGGTCACTTCATCGGAAATTGGTCGCTGGTTTATGTCCGCCCTCCACAAAAAGGAGCGGCTTTTTTCCGTTATCAGTGCTGGCGAAGAGATCGAAAAAATTGTCGAGAATTTCCAACCCGACGCCTTCTGGCTTCATACCTTAACTTGGGCACCAAATGCCTTCGAGAAAGCGATGCTAAAATCTGATCAGCCGAGCGTCTTAACTTACCACACTTTGGTTGAGGATTACGGCCGAGCTTACGCTGGCGAGATCGGCGCCTGGCGAATGCGGACTCGCTCCCGAGACGTCGCTAATGAGATGGACGCAGTCATCGTCCCAAGCTCGGTTATCGCCAAACGCTTGTCGCTCTATGGGGTCAGAAAAAGTATCGATGTCATCCCGACCGGCATTGATATTCCCAAGACTTCCCACGCCAAATCAGAGATCGCTCGGCGATTTCACTTTTCAGCCGATGCGACCCTTCTATTATATGTTGGTCGAGTATCTCGAGAGAAAAACATCGCCAAACTGATTCAAATGACCCAGCCACTACTGCAAGACCAGAAAACCGTTCTGCTCTTGGTCGGCCCGGGTGATTTAGTTGAGACTCAAGATCAAGCCCAGAAATGGGGCGTTGGTCGCCAGGTGATCTGCGCTGGTGCTTTACCAAAAGAAGATACCCAAAAAATTTACGGCGCCGCCGATGCCTTTGTCTTTGCCTCGCAAACTGAAACCCAAGGCCTAGTCATCGGCGAAGCAATGCTGGCCGGCACGCCGGTCGTCGCCCTTTACTCACCAATTCAACCGGAGATTTACCCCGACCATGTCGCCGTCGTTGTTCACGATCCGCGTCAGTTCGCCAATTCAGTTAAAGAGATA
>CAYHNZ010000034.1:0-9485 GCA_964358205.1 uncultured Candidatus Saccharibacteria bacterium
TTGCAGTTTATTCTGACCTATCGTTACCGCTACTTTCTCGGGTTGCAGAACACAGGGATCGCCGGTATCAATTGACGGGCAACTGACATAGCAAGTTGGCGTCGGAGAGTCTGAACCGACCAGTGGTGGCAGACAAGAGATTAAGCCGCCTTCACTAGCATTTTGGTATTTGGTGGCAAAATTAGTATTCGTTCGTTTTTCTATCGCCACGAAAGACAGCGATTGCTCATTTAGAGCCAAAGCGGTCTGTTTTAGCTCGGTCGTCGTCGTTAGACGGCTGGCAGCGTTGTTGAGCGTCGCCATCGCCACCCCGACCATAATCAGAAAAGTGACGGCAAAGAGAACTTCAATCAACGAGAAACCTTTCCTTCCCCGGAGAATCGGTGCCTTTGGCAGGATGTGACTTAAGACCTTTTTCATCAGCTCGGAACCTCCGGTGGACAAGGCGTCTTTAATTCTTTAGCCATTGCCCTACCAGCCAATAGTCGAGCGAGGCGCGATCGAAAAGTTTGATTGACTCGATTATTCAAGGTAATTGGGTTACAGGCAGTCTTAGCGCCACCCGGGTCGTAGTAATGATTGCCCGGGTCGGAAACTGTCGACCCACAGGACAAGAAGTTAAAGACCTTAACTCGCTGCGCTAAGGTCTTGTCGAGAGGGTAAAGTGGGTCTGGGTCTAGCTGAAACAGTCCATAGGCATCGACCGCCGACACAGTCACCGTCACTTGATGTGGCTGGTTAGCCACGGAGAATCGATCGGTTGTAAACTGGTAGCGGATCGTCTCGTGACTCAAATCTTCGAAGTAGCCAGTAATCAGTGTTTGAGCGCCGCTACCGGTGTTCCAGCTAATATCGTAAGTAACCAGCAGATTAGGGTCACCAGCGAATTCTGGGTCATTAACCCGGTCTTTGGCTCGCGGAAAACTCATCAGCACTGTTGAGTCGGAACTACGACAGGCGACAGCCAGATTGAATTTGTTGGCGTCAACATCATCCGACCAGCGCGGCGCCAGCGTATCCTGAACTGGCAGAAAGAAACTTTGGGGACTCGAGCGAGACACAGCCACTTCACCGGTCTCGCGATCAACCGTGACGAATCTCTGCTCGGCGACTTTTTGGCTGGCCAGTACTATCACTAGATAGCGTGAAACCCTGTGCTCGACCGTGTCTTTTTTGATACCGACCCACGATCCTGCATAAATGGAAGCTGATTTAATTAAAGGGTTACTGTAACTACCGCAAGTAAAGCCTTCCTGGCCGACTGTGAACCGAATCACCGTTTTACTGTCGTTAGGGTCCTGAACCGTTGGGTTGAACGAGGCGATATAGATTCCTCGTGGCAGAGTGATGTTTCTAAGCGTGGTAAAGCCGCCCTGCAAATCACCGGTAGCGCATTGAGCCAGCCCGCGCTCCAGGGCAACGCTATTGGTCGTACTAGTCCCCTTGATTGTTGGCCCGTTATTTGTGCCTTGGGCGAAGTTGCCGAAGGCAACTTGATAGACTTGCGTCGAACTAGCCCCATCGGCTTTATCTGGTGCCTTAGAGCGGGTTTGGGCTTCAACAATCACCTGTCGGAGCTGATTGGCGCTAGAATCGAGCGATAATCGATCGCTCCGGTTGAAAATATTAGGAATACTGGCCACGCCAATCAAGACGATAACGGCAATCACCACCAACAATTCCACTAGCGAATAGCTAGCTCGGCGGTTAATTGCTCGGAATAACATCTAGTCCCCCGACGTCATTTTGGCAAGCGCCAGCAACATAACCGCCGGCACCGCTGACGATTGGTTCGACTGTAACGCGGTTATCGCGGGTGATGGTGGCATCGAGATTATCGATCTTGCATTGGTAGAGATATTTGCCGTCGTAATTATTATATAAGGGAGCATCACCAGAACCAGTAAGGTTGTTGAAGAAGCTGGTTGTATCACTACTGTCATCAAGATGTCGGACAACAATGCCACTGCCTTTGTAATAACGTTTGTAGGTAGCGGGTGAGGGGTCGCCAGCGGTGACGTTAAACATTAAAGTGGCGTCGACATCAGTCGCTTCGTTTTCGAGCCTGGCGGCGATCAGCAGATCGCCGTAGTCGTAAGAAACTCGATACTGGTACTGGTCGACACCCTCGCTACTGAATGGCTTGGGATCGCTCAAGACCCGGTCAATATAACGAAAACAGATCAGAAAGTTGTTGACCGAAACGAAGCCAGGTTTCATTAATAATGGCTTGGTGTCCATGTCTTTGACGGTCGGTGCTGGTATTGGCGGGTCACCCGTCATCGTAACTTCTTGATTGTTCAAATTGAGGAAATCGGCTGTTTTGCCTAAAGTTGCGCCGTTGCATTTTTCAATGTCGCCAGCCAAAGCGTAATTGGAGTTGGGGTTTCGCACACCCGAAGCTAAAAATTCAGCGTCCGAACCGCCGTAGCTACCTAAATAAAATGTCGAGTTAGGGTAAATCTTAAAATCGGCCTTGAACAAATTGGCGGCCGCCAGAAAACTGTTAACATCGGCTTTGCGTCGGGCGTCACGGCTCTTGCGTTGAACCGGCACAATTGCCACCGTCGTCAGAGTTATCAAAATACCGATGATGGTAATAACGACCAGTAGCTCTATCAGGGTGAAACCAGGACGAGATTTAAGATTTAAGATTTTAGATTTTAGAAGTTTCATTTCCCCATATTCCACATTAGCAAGAACTCTGTTTTGTGTCTTAATTCTATGTCGAGCCACTTGTTGGTGAGAGCCAGAAGCGGAGCGACTATATTCTTCATTCATCATTCTTAATTCTTTCCTCTAGATCGACCCGCTTAAATTGTAGATCGGCTGTAAGACCGAGATAATAATAAAGGCCACCGCCACCCCAAGAACAACGATGATGAATGGCTCAATCAAAGCCGAGAAGGTTTGCAACTTACCGTCAACTTCGCCCTCAAAATAATCAGCCAGCGTGGCCGCCGAGCCGCCCAAATCACCCGATTGTTGGCCAACAAAAAGCAGTTGGGTCATCAACTTCGGAAAGTACTTATTGTTCTGCATCGTCGAGGTCACCGGCGCTCCCTGCTCGAGCGAGTGCATAAGCAGGTGCAAAGTTCGTCGAAAGATAACGTTGGGAGTGGAGTCGGCAATAATCCCCATCGCTTCTAAAATCGGCACGCCAGCGGCCAAAAGCAGTGCCAGAGTTCGGTTGAAACGAGCCAAATAAACCTGGGTATTAAGAGAGCCAATAACGGGGAAATTGAGGGCGATGTAACTGCCGATTTGTTTACCGGGTTTGGTCATCAAGAACAATCGCAAAACGACGCCTAGGGCGATGATAATAATCACTAGCAGTAACCAGTGGTTAATTAGGAAGTCGGTCATCGCCAATAAAATCTTGGTCGAAACCGGTAACTCGCTATCGGTCGAAGCAAAAATATCCTTAATCGGCGGGATGACTTTGGTTAAAATTATTGCCCCAACAATCACCATCACCACCATAATGAAGGCAGGGTAGATCATCGCCGAACGAACCTTGCCGACAAATTCCGCCGAGCGAGCCGTGGTTGTCGATAAGTCATCGAGAACCTTAACCATATTGCCGGTTGCTTCGCCAGCCCGAATGACACCGATTTCCACTTCAGGAAAAATCTTTGGCTGACTGGCCATGGCTACGGACAAGGCAAAACCATTTTCGAGCGATCGGTGAACCTCGCCCATGACTTGGCGAAGTTTTTTGTTTGGTGTCTCGGCGACAATATCAATCGCTTGAGCAATACCGACGCCAGCCTTCAGCATCGTCGACAGCTCCCGATACATTATCGACCGGTCTTTGGCCGAAACCTTACCGAAGCTAAAGCCCTTCAAGCCACTTTTTTCTTCCTCGATTGAGATGACGGTGTAGCCCTTATCAAGCAAGAGGCGTCGCACCGCCGCCAAATCTCTGGCTGCGGCTCGACCGGAACGGATATGACCCTTCTCGTCTTTGACTTTATACCGAAAAAAAGACCTTGCTGTTTTCGTCATCCCTCCAATTCCTAGCTTACTACAGTAAGCTAGGGGAATCTAGAATCTAGAATTTAGAATTAAGGTTTGCCCGCACTTTTCTTGATTCTTGATTCTTCTTAATGATCGGTTGTTTTGCTAACATAATAGCATGGTCATTGATATTGTCCCCATTCTCGGTTGCCCGGTCGTTCTAGCTACTGGCCAGAAGGTTGCCGTGATCGACCGAGTAGTTTTCGACGGGAAAGACGCCAAAATTGCTGGTTTTCAGGTCAATCTAACCGGAGTGTTGAAACGCTCCGCCGGGCTAGAAATGAGCCAAGTTATTTCGTTAGAGCGCAATCTGGTGACGATTGATAACGACAAGGTCTTAAATCGTGATCTCAAAGGATTTGACGATCTCACTCGACATTGGGGTAAGGTATTGGGTGTTAAGGCTCGGACTGAATCAAATCGTCAAATCGGGCGTGTTACCGACTTGACGGTCGACGATCAGACCGGTCATATTACTCGCCTTTATTTGCGTGATTTTCTGCGCGAACGAATTATCCCTCGGCAGTATTTAATTGGCATCACTCCCAAGGAAATCATTTTCAAGGATATTGTTGATCAACCGATTTTTAACCAAACCGCTACTCTCGAAACGACCGCTGGTTAGGTGGTCGAATGAAAATCTTTCGAAGCTAGCTCGTTCTGAAAATTAGCTCTTGAGTTCTGACACCCTCCCGGGCCTAGCCCGGGGATTTTCTACCCATCACATATGCCCCGCTTTGATGGCTAGCCGCAAGTTCGAGTTGTGTTGATCGCCCTAGTTGGCTTGGGCGTGACAAGACCCGGAAGTTATTGTATACTCGCCCAGTACTTAACAAGTACTTTAAGAGTAAGCTATGGAAACGCCCAAATATTTCACTCCAGAGAACTGGTGGCGCATTTGCGAGGGTCTAGGCGTGACAATTATTCGACCAACCTTCGCCTATCTTGACCTGTTAAGTCGGTACAAAGAACCGAATCGAGACTTTCATAACGCCGCCTACATCGATCACTGCTTCCAGCTATGGGAAGAACACCGATCAGCCTTTAATTTTGATAACGACTGGTACAACGCCGGTTTTGCCCTTGCCTATCATCGGGCCGTTTGCCTTCCCAGTCAAGAAGACAACGAGCTTGAGAACGTCCAGTCGGCCGAAAGAATGTGGCAGATGCTAGGACTTGACGAGGTGATGTTTGGCATTCCCCGATTAATGATTGAGGAATTATCTCAATCAACTGCGAGTTGGCCGGGCAGTCGGTTGGTGTCGGACATCGTTTTGGCGGTGACCTACGGCGGTGATTGGGAGGCCTGTCGGAAAAATAGTCGTCGAATTCGACAAGAAGCCAAAAACGTACCAGATTAAATCTATCGGCAGGAGCGGAAGTTGACAATTCAAGGATTTCTTAAGCCACATCGGTTGTTTGGAGTTCCGAGGAGAGACATCTTCCTGACTCCCAATTTCCGTGATGCTTACGGAGATCAGACGAGAGCTAATCTTGAACGGACGCTTGCCGAGCTAGGAGAGTAGAGCTAGCACCTCTCAACAAACAACCAGCCACCATCCGGTGGCTTTTTTAAAACTGCCAAATCGCCTTTTGCTCCCGGTTGATTAAAGAGGTGGCCGCGACGGCTGTCGCGGCCGGTCATTGCCTGAAATAAGCTTGTTGTCTCGCAGACGCTTACTTCGTTGCGTCCTGGTTCACTGCTGCCATAGATGGTTTGATCGCCCATCCCATAGTTAGGTTCATTGTCCGTTTATTCATCATACGCATTTCACCTACTGAGCCAACCGTTGGCTCAACGAAAGCATAGCACTAATTAGGGGCTTTCTGTCAAGAGAACATTCAACCGAACCGGCTTCAACAAAAAGCCGTGCCGCTGACCGTTCCAAGAACCGGTGCCGATGATCCAACCGTTGTCGTTAATGGCGGCCACAGATTGGAGGACCCAATTTTCGCCGTTTGTCAGCAATCTGGCCAGGGGAGTAATCTGACCCTCGATGATAATAAACGGGTCCGCGCTATTAGTGTGACCGATAATTTGGCCCCGATTATTCATCGCCCAGGCCTGATGTGGAGCGCTAGCGACCAGTTGGTACTGGCCCTTTTGCCAAAGATACGACTTCTCGTTGTATTCGACCAGAATTTGGCCGACATCGTTGAGCCGCAAAACACTCAACCCGCTACCGATCCCCTGGCCTTCGCCCATCGGTTTTATTTCTTCACCGTTTTGCCAGGTAAAACCAAGTTGTTTAGCTGGATCGAAAAGGCGAGTCACTCCGCAGACCAATCCGGAGTTATTGATGGCTATCGGATAGGTTAGGTCTGTTGCGTCGATTGGGTGGTAGCGATGGCCATCCCAGACTGAACAGGTGTTATTGGCAATAACCAACACCTGGCCACTATCGTTCAGATCAACAATGTTTGGAGACGCTCGGCTGGTTGATAGGAGGGGCGGCAAATATCGGCCGTCAGCATAAAGTAACGCCTCGCCGCCAGCGCTACTCCAAACATTTAACGCCACCGCATCTTTATTGTTCAGACCCTTAACTATCTGATCTCCGGCCAAGTCTGGCAGGGGCTCATGCAGTCCGTCTCGCCACAGACTAATTCGGTCAGGGCTTGAACCAGAATTTACGCCGACAATTGTACCCCGATTATTCAGGTGCAGTGGCGTAAACGATCGGTAGCCAACCATCGGCTCTAGTTTCCCTATACTGTAAGATTGACCCAAATTTGCCGTCGCAATGACGGCCAAAAAGATTGTTAACATACATTTCACCTTCGGTTCGCCAGCGAACCGTTTAGCTAATTAATCGTAAGCCGTTTTTCCTAGCCCATCAACTTCGAATGCTTTTTCAGCCAAGCGGTGATTTCTTCGGTATCGTGCTTGTCTTCCGCAATCCTAACGGCAAAGTTGACTAATTCTTTTCGCTCGACGATTAGTCGAAAGCCGTTTCGATCAAGAAAAATTATTGTAACAACCACCGCTGTTCTTTTGTTGCCGTCAACAAAGCCGTGGTTTTTGATCAAGCCCTCGAGCAGTACTCCGGCTTTAGAAAACACATCAGGGTAGGCCTCAAAACCGCCAAAACCAGCCCTTGGCCGAGCCAAAGCGGAATCTACCAAAGTTTCGTCACGGACGCCGAAACTACCTCCAGTGGCGGCGATAGTCTGCTCATGCAAATTCAGCGCCTCCGCTAAACCAATGTAGTGAAAACTCATCGCTAGCGCTTAGCTAGCTCTTTGAGGGCTGGGCCGTAGTCGGCTAACACTTGTGCGAATTCCTTGGCTAGATTCGGGCTGATCTGATTTTTGTCGCCAAACTCTTTGGAAACTAATCTCGCTACGACAGCGTTATTGCGAATGATGGTGTAGGAAGTCTTGCCCGCTTCCACTTCGTCCATAATTTTAGAAATATTTTTCCGCACTTCGGTGGTGGAGATAGTTTTGTTTGTCATTTTGCGACCCCTTGGGAGAAAATCGAAAATGTAATCGTTTTCATTAAGTAAAATGTACATCAATGTACATTTGTTGTCAAGAGTCGTCCTAATGCTTCATATGTCCTATATGACATACGCGGAAGTGGATTACTTGGGCCCCGCCGGTTCAATGTGAATGATTTTTACTTCAGAAATTTTCGTTTGAAAGTCCTTATCGGCTGTAAAGAATAACTGGCAATCTCTTTCGGTCGCAGTGGCAAGATGGATAGCGTCCGGAGTTTTGAGGTTGTATGTGGCGCGAAACTCGGCCGCTTTCAAGGCAATCGCCCGATCCACATTTACCATAGTGATTAATCCTTTGCCAGCCATAAAATCCAATCGGTCGGGAATCCTGTCGATCGATTTCAGCTCGTAGGATTTATTCATTACTTCCGTAATTGACAGGACCGAGGCGTAGGCAACCGCTTTCGACTTCGGTAGCAAGCGAAAGAACTCGATCGCCAAAGGAAATTCTTGGTTATTTTCCAGCGCCAAAATATAGAGCGAGGTTTCAATCGCGACTCGTTGATTGCTAATTAATTTTTCGAGCTCTGCTGGTCCCATGAGGCACGTTCAGTTCGAAGGTAGTTGATAACATTGACCTTGCTCCAAATATCCTTGTCCATGCCAATGTAGTCATCGGGCCATTTTTTCTCCGGCCGCAAAAGAATACCGCCGTCGGCTTCAAGGACTTGTAATACTTGCCCACGCTTAAGATTAATCGAGCGGCGCACCGCTTTGGGTATAACGACCTGATACTTGTCGGAAACCTTCGTTCTATCCATTATTCTTACACTTTATGTAAACGTAAGAAAGATGTCAACACAGAATTAAAATGGACGCCCAACGCTTAAAGCCCGCTTCCCGTGAGGGATGGAACAACCCGTCATCTTCCGGTGGCTTTTTTAAAACTGCCAAAGCGTTTTTTCTTTCGGTTGATTAAAGAAGTGGCCGCGACGGTTGTCGCGGCCGGAGTCTCATGGGATCAGTCGTTCCGGGGCAGAGCCCCTGGGCACTGGTTCTTGCGTGCGAGTAGTCTTTCAGCGAACCCCCCGGGTCCCTGCACCATGGAATTACCTTGTTAATTACCGAATCTACGGTTCATAGGCAAAATCACCTACTGAATAATTGTAGCAAAAATATTCTAATGTTTCGAATCAATTATGTCGTTTCTGGCCAGAATATTAATAAAAACCGCCGGGAGCTGGCTCCGAGCGGTTGAGGATTGTCGTGTGGCGAGTATTACTCTTTGGTAGTAGGCGTGAGCCCTATAATCCTAATACTGAACTTCTCATACGGCCACGCAGGTGAACGATTTTTTTGCCAAGCCCTAAAGCTATCTAATGTTTGGCGCGGGTACTCCCTAGCAGGATCGGTCGAAGTTATTATTTGAATATGCAGAGGGGCATCTCCTTGCTCGAAGTTGAGTTTCCAGCTCCGAATAGAGCTGTAACAATAGGGGGCATCTTCGGTGGAGGATTCTGGCTGGGAAGCAACAAACTCGCCAAAACTCATTTCTGCAAAACCGATGTTGTGAGGATGTAGCGGTAGTAGTAAGAGATCTATATCTCGGTAATAGGCTTTTTCGTTTGAGAGTGTCGAGCCTATAGCAGCCACAGCCAGTGGGACCTTCTTGTCGAGTGCTCCCAGGCGGGCGCAAAACGATTGAACATTTCTTGCATCTTCCGGTCGCAACCGGTAAAGGAAATCGGTCCAGCTGACTTCGGGATTTTTCACTGGGAAAAATAAATTGTGAATAGCTTCCAGGGCATGCCCGAAAGAGTCGATGGCCCAAAATATTGGGGTAGCAATAATTTTCATGTACGAACCTCGTGTATACAGACAATGCCATTGTATAGTGCCTCCCTACAAAAGTCGAGACCCGGGACCCTTCCTTTTGGCCAGATTATCAAAACCGCCTTGAGTCAAGGCTTCCACCTTCGCTAAAGCTTCCACCTTCGCTAAAGCTTCGGCGGACAAGTCGGC
>CAYHNZ010000035.1:0-8840 GCA_964358205.1 uncultured Candidatus Saccharibacteria bacterium
TGCCATGAACATGAATGACATTTGGGTCGTCGAAGACTCTAACAACTTCAGCAATCGCATCGACCGAGCGGATGTGGCTCAAAAACTTGTTGCCCAAACCCTCACCCTGCGACGCACCTTTAACGAGCCCGGCAATATCGACAAACTTAATCGTTGCCGGGACGGTTTTAGCTGAAGAAAAAGTTTCTGTCAGAAACTCCAATCTTTCATCCGGTACACTGACCACCCCAATATTCGGCTCTATTGTTGTGAACGGAAAATTCCCCACTTTCGCTGAAGCTTCGGTGGACAAGGACGCTCGCGTTTTCTCCACAGCTTTTTTATCCTCCGTAGCTTTGGCGTAGGAGGAGGTTAGAGCGTTGAAAAGCGATGACTTTCCGACATTGGGCAGTCCGACAATCCCTACTTCCATTGCCCAATTCTACCTGTTAATTAATTAAGTTGACAGTAGCTATTCTTCATCGTACAAGTAACTAGCACCTCAAAGTTACATGTTTTGGTGAAGACGGTGGAATTCCGTCGCTGTGCCGCAACGGTATTCCAGCATCAATCAATGATGCTGGGGCTACTAGCAACTAGCTACTAGCTCCTAGCCAGGAGCTAGATGCAAGAAGCTTAAAGCCCGTCTCGATTACGAGACGTCAGCCCGATCCCACCTGTCCGCGCCTCTGGCGGATTCCGAGCAGAAATATTAATCCCTCGACTGCTCGCGAGGGTTTTTTGAAAGGAGCTACCATTATGCAACGACGACCGAATTGGATATATGTTTTGGGAGTATTGGTTCTGGCTTTTGGCTTGTATCTGATAGTGCCTGATCGCAATTTATGTAACTCGGTCAATACCATCGACCAGCTAGAGCAGAAATGTGTGATCAGCTACCAGGGAGTTGAAGGCAAAAATGCGCTAGAACTATTGAAGTCGTCTCATGAAATCGAAACCCAAACTTTTGGCGAGATGGGTGAGTTCGTCACTACGATCGACGGTGTCAAGTCGCCAGCCACCCACTTCTGGGCTTTCGAAATCAACGATAAGCCGGCCGAGGTCGGTGCCGGTGTTTATCAAACCAAAAACGACGACACCTTGAGTTGGAAATTGCAAAAAATCGAACTTTAGCATCGCTAAAAAGTCTGAAGTCTAAAGGCTAAAGTCTAATTTGTCTCCGCCTCCGACCAGTTGGCGGACGGCGGATCGCTTTTCGCTTCGTTCAAAGTAACTTTCAAGTATCAAGTATCAAGTTTTAGAAGCATGGAACTTAAAACTTTAGACTTTAGACTTAGTTCAGACTTTAGCCTTTAGACTTATTGGTTTGGCCTTGGATGTTGACAGAGGGTCAGCGATTGGCCAAGCTATTAATATGTTCCCGGAACCAAAAACCGAAAAACCTGCTTCGACGGCACTGTCTATTTTTATTGCCGTCCTAGCATTGCTATTGATTACCGGAGCCGTTAGCTGGGTATACTTCAATTCAAAAACATCGACTCCTGAACCAGTAGCGACGACGGTGCCGACCAATACTCTCAGTCCAATAACCGAAGCCAAGACCGAGATTCTTGCCGCACTAGACGACATTGACAACGATTTAACCGAAATAGAGGCCGACGAGGGATCCGAAGATGACACAGTTAATTTTTAAAATGAAAAAACTGGGATTATTTGGTTTAAGTTTTCTTATTGTGGGTAATTTGTTAGTGACGCCCATGGTCTACGTCAGTGCGGAGGATGAGAACTCAAGTTCTGGTTCGAACGAACAATCAGAAGAACAAAAGAAAGCCCAAGAAGCTTTGTTGGAAAAAGCCAAGAAACAGCGGGAAATTAAGATTAAAGCAGCGGAGGAACTTCGAGAAAAGGCTAAAAACGAGCGTTCAACTTCGCGCGAGAACTATAAGAAGCTTTTAGAAGAAGCTAAAACAGCCAAAGAAGATAAGAAACTTGAAAAATCTCGGGAACTAGCCAAAGAATTAGCTGAGGGTCGATTAGAGGTATTGAAGAAGTTGCAGTCAGGTGAGCACACTAAAAACTGTCGTGCCGCGGCGAAAGCTGAAGCAGTTACTGCAATCAACGCCGTCATTACTCGGCTAGAGAAAGATCAGGCCGAAGCGATTACGCTCCAAACCGTTGATAGCATCAGAACAAAGATCAGTGACGATATCATCGGCAAAAACCATGTTTATATCGCCCTGTTGCCAGCAGTTCGTGGTATGTGCAGAGCTGACAAGACAACTGATCTGGTTGAGGATAAATTAGCGACGATTGTAACGCGACTCAAAGCTGACGGACTGGACACCACCAAGCTTGAAGCACTCTTAGCGGACACTAAGGCGAAAGCCCAGTCTGCTTACACGGCGTACAAAAAAATCGCAAATAACCCGGGTACTACTACTTACAAAGCTGACCTTGCCGCCGCCAAAGCTGCTCTTAAAGAAGCTAAGACCAGTCTATCGGCTGCCCGCGACGAGATTGACCTACTAAAAGAAACTGTAAGCGACGACTCTACCAGTCCAAGCTCTCCTTAGATTACTTTTTACTTCGATCGTTCAAACGCCGCTCAATATCCCGTTCAACATCTCTTTTCTTAAGAGTCTCTCGTTTGTCGGCTGTTTGTTTTCGACTAGCCAGGCCGATTTTAAGTTTGGCTCGTCCCCGAGATAAATAGAGTTCGAGCGGCACGATCGTTAAATTATTAGCCGATAATTTGCCAGTTAACCGTTCAATTTCTATTTTGTGGAGCAGGAGTTTTTTACTGCGTGATTGATCGCCGTTCTCGATATTAAAATTACTGCCGACCCACCAGAGCTCGTTGGCACCATCAGCCATAAACGGCTTGACGTAACTACCGGTGATATTAACCCGTTTATCGCGAATGGCTTTGATTTCTTCGCCCGTCAAAACTAGGCCAGCTTCCAGCTCGTCGCTGATTGAGTAGTCGAAGAAGGCCTTTTTATTGGAAGCAATTGGTTTCATATTACGACCCCAAGGAGTAATTCGAGAATGTAATCGTTCTCATATTACGACCCCAAGGAGTAATTCGAGAATGTAATCGTTTTCATATTACGACCCCAAGGAGTAATTCGAGAATGTAATCGTTTTCATAACAGTATTTTACCCTAAAAACGTCTAATACCCGCTACCACCCGGCGGGTGGGCGGAAGGTTGGCTGGGTTAAGCTATGGTTAGCTCGAACTGGTCGCCAGCTTGATTACTAGATTGGTTTCGTCGCCGTGAATTTTCATCTCCGTCGGTTCGAATCCTTGTTTACTGGCCATCAACTGATATCGATCCGGCTTAACAGTAAAGATAAAGCGTCCGTGCTGGTCGGTAATGGTCGATTGGATTATCTGTCGCCCTTCTTTAGCGGGATTTAACTCGGTTAGCTGAACGACAGTCAGCGGTTGCGGTTGATTGGTTTTTGCATCCGTCACTACCCCGAACGGTTTATAATAGCGAAATTCCAATACTTTGGCCGTCCATATAACCAGATAAACTGCCGAAACAATCAATCGAAACGGAGTAATCGCTTGGATAAGAAGCAGTCCAAGTACGACAGTACCGATAATTAGTAGCGGCCAATAGAGCATGGAGAAAAATTTTATAACGGTAATAAGCCGCAGGGCTCGCGCCAATCGGGCGGTGACCCTCCCGCCGATCGGCAATAAACCAATATCTTCGATAACTAATTCCTTTTCTGGCTGGGAAATTGGTATGAGGGTGCTTAAATATTGACCGTATAGCGGATTAGTGACCCTTAGCTGATACATCCCCGGTTGTTCAACCAAGAAACCGTAGTGGCCGGTGTTGTCGGTTAGTTTTCGATTAATTTCTTTCCCGGTCTCATCAAGCAGGTAAACGAAGACGCCGGCCAGCGGTAGGCCAGTTAGGGCGTGCCGAACAGTTCCCCAGCGTCGTCGCCGCCGTACTTGGAAGGGAATTAACCCGGTAAAGAATAGCTGAAGGGCTGATTGTCCAACAATAAGACTACTGCTGACAGTGGTTGTCAGAAATACCGCTACTGGACTAAAACCGATCAGAGCCACACCTGGCGCAATAGCGCTTAAGGTGGTGCTACCAGCAACAATTACCGGTTGAGTGTCTAAGTAGGTCTTAACACTTTGAACCGTTTGCGAAACGGCTTGACTGATTTCGGTGGGGTTAGAAATTAAATAGTTAATACCTCTGGAGACAGTCACGCCTGTACTATCGGCGGGAGCGGCTGGGCCAATTTCCGTCGGAATCTCACTCACTTCACCCGCACCTGTTTCCCCAATTGGACCCTGGTCGGGACTTTGCCCCAATCCGTTCTTACCCGATCCCGAACCCGACGTAGCGGTCAGGGTGATGGAGTTGGTGCTACCGCTAATCATTTGAGAATCAGTCACCGTTACAACCAAGTTTTCAGTCGCCGAGTCCTTAATATAAATAATTGCCTGACCAGCTGTCAGCTGGTAGCTACTAACTTGACGAATATATTTAGTATCGCTGAAAAATTTCGCCGAGCCGTTGCTAGTGGGTGTTAAGACGGTGGTTGAATCAGTGTCAACAACGTTACCGTAGGCGTCCCGAGCGGTGACTGTTTCGCTCCAGCCTTGATTAATATAGTGTTGCTGACTGGTGGTGGTAAT
The DNA here is from genome assembly GCA_964358205.1 of uncultured Candidatus Saccharibacteria bacterium. Classification (GTDB taxonomy): domain Bacteria; phylum Patescibacteriota; class UBA1384; order 2-12-FULL-50-11; family 2-12-FULL-50-11; genus JANLIQ01. Next base: position 4,617 of record CAYHNZ010000035.1, read on the forward strand.
TTGATAGCTAGCAATAGCCCCAGGGCTAACGGTTTCGGTCACCGTCGCTGTTAGACTAGGGTTACTAGTATCGGTGAGAGTTAGCGTTTGACTGCCGGTCTTTTTGAAGATGGTGCTACTCCAAGTTTTAACACCGTTATCGCTCAATCCAAAAACAGTAGTTGTGGGCAGTTCGGCGGTGGCGTCGCTAGAAGTAAATATGACTGTCCCCGTATAGGTGGTGGCGACGTTGCCGTAAATGTCCTTCAGCGTGGCGGTCGCTGACAGTCGCTCTCCGGCCAGAACCGTTGAAGCCGTGCTTGTCAGAACCAGTGTCACGGCTCCGGCCGATTGGACGGTAACTTGGTTGCTAGTCCCGGTAAGACTGCTAGTAACTGGACCACTACTTACCTGACTCGCCGTAAGCGTCTGACTCCCCACTGTCTTAAAAATAGTACCAGTCACCAGCTTACTGCCGCTATCGCTGGCTATAAAAGTGTAATTACTGGGCAGGGTCGCCTGGCTGTCCGTCGAAGAAAAGCTGATAGTACCGGTGTAGCTAGTGACGATATTGCCGTAAACATCTTGGGCAGTGACGCTGGCGCTTGTGGCATCACCGGCAGTGCTGGAGCTGGCCGAGATAATACTCACGCCAAACTTACTAATTGATCCGGGGCTGACAGTCAAGGAGGTTGATCCGAAAATGCCGGCTGTTACCGCATCAGCGACCGTGACAGTTTTCGACCCAGCCGTTTTAAGGGTAACGCTAAAGGTTTTAACTCCGGCATCGCCAGAGGTAAAGGTATAGTCAGATGGTAGGGTTGCTTGGGTATCATTAGAGATAAAATGGGCTGTTCCACGATAGCTGGTGGCAGTGTCGCCAGCCGTATTAACAGCGGTTACGGTTAATGTTTGAGTCGATCCGGCTGTGCCGTCGGCTAAACCAGTTAAAGATAAACTCGCCGTTACTTCGGCCGACGTATTGGTTCCGCTACCGGCGCCAGTTCCGCCAGTCCCGTTGGTAACGGTGACTGTCCTGGTACCGGAGCCAAGCGCCGTACATTGGAAGTATGCCCGGCCACCGCCCCCTCCGCCGCCATTAGTACCGCCGTTGCCGCCGTTGGCAGTGATACTGCCGGAACCAGAACAAGTTTGGGCAATTAACCAGATACCACCGCCCGAGCCGCCCCCGCCATTACTATTACTACCGTTGGCGGAAATTGTCCCGCTAACGGTTAGGGTCCCACCAGCGGTGATTTTTAGGGCACCACCTCCGGCGCCGCCGTTGTTAACGACCCCAAGTGTCAACACAAACCCTCCTCCCGAACCCAAACCGGTCGGGCTAGTACTACTGCCGTAGGTCGAGCCGCCGCTATATATTCCGACAGTCCCTCCGGCGCCGCCGTAGCCACCGCCGCCAGCCGAGGTAGTTAGAAAGCCACCGACTTGAGCGGTACCGCCACCAGTGCCCTTACCGTTGCGAGAGGTATTTATTCCACCGATATTGCCACCGCCATTGGCGCTAATTGTCGAGCCATTCGCTACCAAAACATTGCCAGAAACCGTCATCGTTACCCCGAGATCATTGATGGTATCGCCCTGGATCGTCACTGTACCCGGAGAGTCGGCGTCAGCCATACCGACCGTTAAAGAAGTGAGCGTAACGGTTGAGCCGCCGGCAATTGTTAGTACCCCATCGGCGTTAACCGTCACATTGTTGTAGCAGGTGATGCCCGACCAGCTGACAGGGGTAGTTACGGCCAAATCTTGGTTACAAGTGCCTGGGCTATCTGCTAGGGCGACTTTGACCGAATTCAAACTTAAGGCCAAGGCAATTATTAACGCTACGGCGTGAACAGAACTGGCGTACGGCCGAGCGTGCCACCAACGATAAATGGCCACCCGCATGCGCAGCCAATCGTGAAACGGCGTAAACATCGGAAAAAATGTCCGGGTGGCTCGTTGATGAAGCCACAAAAAGTAATCAGCTTCGGTTAATTTACAAGTTAGGCGATAAGCGACAGCATTGGCAATTAAAGTTAGCCCGAGTAAGAAAGTGACAACGGTAAGAATTAGTACGCTTCGGCGATTTAACCAAGTTAGCAACTGGTCAAAGTTAAAGTTCCAATTGAAACTTATATGAAGCCAGAGTATCACCGACGCCAAAGTCACCAACAATAAGCCGAAGTAAAAAGTTAGTGGATATTGAGCCAATAATGTTGTTAGGCGATTCTGATTTTTCCTCATTCCCCCTACAGCATAATGCCAATTATAGAGATAAAGAACAAGTCGCCAGCGTTTTGGCATTATGAGCATAAAACCGATACAATCATCAGTGATGAACTCCCAAGAAACCTACGAACAAAGTGATCTTTACAAAATTCGTCACACCGCCTCGCATATTTTGGCGATGGCGGCGCACGAGTTTGACCCGAAGGTTAAATTTGCCATTGGCCCGCCGATTGAAACTGGTTTCTATTACGATTTTGAGTTTTCCAAGCCGGTAACAGAAGCTGATTTACTCCGTTTGGAAAAGTCGATGGCAAAAATTATCGCCGCTAATTTTCCGGTGGCGCATAAATCTCTCAGTCACCAGGACGGTTTAGAACTGATTAAGAAAGACGATCAGCCATATAAAAGCGAGTTGGCCGAAGGTATCGCGGACGATCAACTCGGTTTTTATACTATCGACTGGTTTACGGATCTTTGTAAGGGGCCACACGTCCAATCGACTAGCGAGGTTAAGGCTTTCAAGCTCCTGACCGTGGCCGGTGCTTACTGGCGGGGAGATGAAAAAAATCAAATGTTAACCCGCATTTACGGCACTGCTTTTACTAATAAAAAAGAACTCGACGCCCACTTAGCTCAATTAGCTGAAGCGAAAAGGCGTGATCACAAAAAACTTGGTCCTCAACTCGATTTATTTGTTTTCTCCGATTTGGTTGGCGCCGGCTTGCCACTCTGGACACCGAAGGGCAATATCTTGCGGGAGATCCTTGATGATTATGTGTGGAGTCTGCGAGTAAAAAAGGGCTATCAAAAAGTTGAAATACCCCATATTGCTAAAAGTGATCTCTATAAAAAATCTGGCCACTGGGACAAATTCAAAGACGATCTAATGACGATTGAAACTCGAGAAGGCCACACTTTTGTACTAAAGCCGATGAACTGTCCGCACCACACCCAGATTTTTGCTCGCAAGAAGTGGAGTTATCGGGAACTGCCTCAACGCTATGCTAATACGACGATGGTTTATCGTGACGAGCAAACCGGCGAGCTAGCGGGCTTGTCGCGCGTCCGCTCGATTACTCAAGATGACGCTCATGTTTTTTGTCGCGCCGATCAGGTCAAAGAGGAGCTACTCGCCGTTTGGGATATTGTTAGCGAGCTCTACGCCAAGGTCGGTTTTAGCGATCTGTCGGTGCGCCTGTCGTTCCGCGATCCTAACCAGCCGGATAAATATCTGGGCGAAGCCCGAGTTTGGCAGAAGGCCGAAAGCGAGCTAGAACAGCTAGCTAAGCAAAAAGGTGCTAAGTACGTTGTCGCTCCTGGTGAAGCGGCTTTCTACGGTCCAAAAATTGATTTTATGGCTCACGATTCACTCGGCCGACAGTGGCAGTTGGCGACTATTCAGCTCGATATGAATTTACCGGAACGATTTGATCTCAACTTCACAACTAATGAAGGCAAAGAAGAGAAGGTGATTATGATCCACGCCGCCATTATGGGTTCAATAGAACGGTTTTTATCGGTTCTAGTCGAACATTACGCCGGGGCTTTTCCGCTCTGGCTAGCTCCGGTACAAGCCGTTATTTTACCGATTAGTGAAAAGTTCATCGACTACGGACAAGCCGTGGCCGCCGAACTAGAAAAGTTAGGGATTCGTTTTGAGCTCGACGACGCTTCAGAAACGCTGGGCAAACGCATTCGTAACGCCGAAAATCAAAAAGTGCCTTTCGTCTTAATAGTTGGTGAAAAAGAGGTAGCCGACAAAACCGTCACGGTACGCTCGCGTGGAACGGTCGAACAAAAAACCGTCAAGCTGACAAAACTAACCGATATTATTAATAATAATTAACGAAAAACCGCGAGCCACTGCGAGACTGCCAAGAGCAGGGCGAGAAGCGAGCGAAAGCGACATGACCCATCAAAAGCAGGTCAGCGAGCGGTTTTTGACATCTCCCCGAAGGGTAGCGTGCGGGGGCGAGACCGCTCGTGAGAACTAAACTGCTTTAGTTCGAACCG
>CAYHNZ010000036.1:0-7932 GCA_964358205.1 uncultured Candidatus Saccharibacteria bacterium
CGTACTCCTTCACCAATTGGGCGATCGGACCGGTGTAGTTAATGTTTTGGGTTCGCTCCATTCGTGCCATCAAGTAATAACCAGTTTTACTGGTGGCTTTGGGTAGGCCGTAGTAGAGATACTGCCCGAAAGCGCTCGGAGCACAGTTGACATCAATATTGAATTTAGCTGAAGGGTCCTGGGGGATATTCGCCAAATACTTCGGGGCTAAATACTTTCGGTTATTATCGGTCTGACAGTCATAATTGTCCTCCAACTGCCAAGACGCTTGAGGCAGATTCAAATTGTTACTGCTATCAAAAATTGGATATTCTCGATTGTCGACGTAAAATTGCTCCAAGCTGTTACCGATAATCTTCAGGTCAGCTATCCGTTGACTGTCGCGCGAACGGGTCAGGGCGGCGGCGTAAGTGTATGCACCGAGCGTCGCTAAGATGCCGATTATAGCAATCACGGTTAGGACTTCGATTAATGTGAAACCCCGCAACCTCATCTCCTATAGATTACCGATATTTCTGCCGATTGAAAACTGTTAACTGGAAACTTAGCCACGGGTTGGGTCTAATAGCCGTCGAAATCTTCAGTTTTAATCTGTTCTTCGGGCACGCCTAAACTTTCAGCTAATTTGACCATAGCGCTGACCATTACCGCCGGGCCGGAAGCGTAAAAAATGGCTTGGGCGGGATCGGTTAGATACTTTCTAACCATCGCCTCATTGATGCGACCAGTTTCACCTTGCCAATCGGTTGGTACTTGATCGGTCAAAGCCAGGATGAAATGAAAATTAGGATTAGCCTTAGCCATCGTGGCTAACTCTTCATAATAGGCTGTTGTCACCTGGTTCTTGTTGGCGTAAAAAAGTAAGACATCACGCTTTTCGTTGGTTGTTTGCCACTGTCCTAGAATGCTCATCACCGGCGTGATGCCGATCCCCCCAATCAGAAAAACCGCTGGCTTGCTGACGTCATTGTGCAGCGTGAACCGGCCCATCGGCTCTTTGATTTGCACCTTGGTGCCGAAAGGTACCTCTTTGAGGCTATTTTTGAAGGCCTTATCACGCATGCGAGTCGCGATGACCAACTTTTTCTCGCCGGGCTTATTGACGAAAGAAAATGTCCGGATGTTACCTTCGGCATCGGTGTAAGGGGGATCAATCAAAGTGAAGTCTGTGTGTTGCCCGGCTTTAAATTGATAGTCGATGTTGCCAGTATCGAAGGTAAATTCCATTGTCCCTTCGGCAATTTCCCGACGGGCAGTTAGCGGAATTAAGTAGTCCATCAACCCATCTCTAACCTATTTGACATCCCGCCGCAATTCTCTGGCGCGCTGGATGCACTTTCTTTCGAACACCTTCTTGGTTGGTTAGATCAGTTGCGTCAAGCATTTGCTGTGGATAACTCTACCGAGGAAGCTAAAGAAGCTCAAGAGATTTGATGCCAAGAGCCTTCATGATGTTCTGAAGCTTCTCAAATGAGGGGTTTTCTTCGCCACGTTCAATCCGAGCGTAGTAGTTGACGTGGATGTCAGCTTTCTCGGCAACCTCGGCCTGAGTCAAACCAGAGTGCTCACGCACCTTTCGGAGTTTTTCACCGAGTTGTTTGAGATTTTTCTCGCGACGATCACTAGCCATATACGGATATTATACCACCCGAAGATGACTTTTTACTTTGTTTTTGGCAAATAATTGAAAAAATGGCCGTTTTCGATTAGGTTTGGTAGGGAAATATGCAGTACAAGAAATGCCCAAAATGCAAAGGCACAATGATAGGCATTAAAGATCGGCCGTCTTTTTACCGTTGTTCCCAGTGCCGCTACGAAGCGAGAACCAAGGAAGAAATCGAGAAACTCGAAACCTACAAAAGGCTCGCCACCTGATCTTTTCTACCTGCGCTCGATGCAGACTCTTTATTATTGACTAGCCGCTCCTTTAGAGAAATAAGCTCCCTGATCGTTACACCGCTTCGAGCGTGACTTAAGTGGCCGATGTAAGAAGGCAGCGTCTTCTCTAGTTGGTCTAAATCTGATCGATTGACGGCTCGTTTAATCCGTCTAACGGTTTTGTTGCGAGGAACGTTGTGGTGCGGCCGAACAACGTACCCAACAAAATCCAAGCCCCAACTTAACTTTCTGAAAGTTATTTTATTGGGATGAACATTCAAGGCCAGGCGCTCGCGCAAAAACCGGCTAATTTCGACAAAATACCCCATTAATTCTTCCGGGTTTTGGCTGAGCAAGATAAAGTCGTCCGCGTATCTCAAGTAATGTAGGGCATTTAATTTATGTTTAACAAACTTATCGAATGGATCCATGTAAATATTGGCGAAGAGCTGGCTCGTTAAATTGCCAAGCGGCATTCCTTTGCCTGGAAGAACGGCAAAACTATCAATAATCTGACCGAGCAGGTGAAACATCCGTGTGTCGCCAATTCGCTCCCTCAGCATCAATTTAAGAATTTGATGATCAACACTATCAAAAAACTTTTTAATGTCGCATTTAAGCGCCCAGCAGGGCTGTGTGTAGTTTCTACTGACTTGTCGGGCGTGATCAGCTAGTTCGTGAAAAGCTCGGTGAGTACCCATGTTTTTACGGCAAGCGTACGAATCAGAAATGAATGTCGCGTCATAGGGCGGGTAAAGTATTTGGTAGATCGCTTGATGAACGAGCCGATCGCGGACACTGGCCTTGCTGATAACCCGAAGTTTTGGATCGGTGATTTGAAACTGTTGGTAGCCACCAGGCTGGTATATTCCTCCTATTAAGTCGTGGTGAAGTGCAAAGATATTATCCTCCAGCTTGAATTCAAAGTGCTGGATATCTTCTTTTCGACGTTTGCCTTTACGGTAATTATTCCATGCCAAAAATAGGTTGTTCAGTGAAACAACCTGGTCAAAGTCACCCTCATGTAGTAATAGTTTCTTAATGGTGGTTATTCCTCAACAAACGGTCGGCGGCGTTCCAATTACTCAGAAAACCTATGATTTTTACAAACTTCTTCACTCTCACGTCCTGCGTTTTCCAAAAATCGAGCGCTACGCAACGGGAGGGACACTCCAAGATGAGACATTGGAGTTATTAAAGTGCTTACTGGCCGCCAGTAGTACTTCCGGCCCACCGAAGGGCGACCACCTGAAGCGAGCTAGTCTCCAGCTGGAGACTGTCAAGGTTTTCGTCCGATTGGCCTATGATATCCGTGCGGTCGACCAAAAAGGCTACATCCGGCTTCAGGAGGACCTACAAGAGATCGGTCGGATGCTCGGCGGCTGGATTAAGTCACAACAAACGGTAACTTCTTATACCTAGGGGCTGCGAGCATAATTTCAGCGGTGAAGCTGGGACTAAGCCTTGTGAATGATCCGCATACGCGAATCTTCCCTGCCAACAGATAGTTGGCTGTAAATAGTATGAGATTTCGGGAGAAGGAGACACCGATATCCGAATTCGAGTTGTCCGGGTTATCGTTGTCGACGTTCAGACCGTTAGCATCGAAGTTGCCAGCATAGACCAAGTTGCCATCAGACGAGCGCTCCTTTGCGTTTTCCCAATTAAATCAAGGGCACAGATGCACTAAGAAGTAGAGACCGTGCCTGTATCAGAATGCGGCGGTATACGGCAGAGCCGTAACCCGCGCTAGGCAAACGCAAGCAATCTATTAACTACCCCACACAAGGTGTGAGGGGAGTGTTAATCCACTCCATTCGGCCGGAAAGCGTCCGTAAACGCCTTCTCATTGGCAATTGCGATTTTAGCATATGCCATCGCTTCTGAAAAGGTGGTGAATAGCGATTCTAAAAAATTTGTGCGAGCCGGCTTCGCCGGCGTCCCATATGGCCAAGGATCCAAAGACCAAGGCCCAAGATTATCGATTGCGGGAGAAGGAGACACCGAAATCCGAATGCGAGCTGCCCGGGTAACCGTCGCCGACGCTCAGACCGTCAGCATCGAAGAAGCCAGCAGAGACCAAGTCGCCATCAGACGAGCGCCGGTTAGTCCAACCGTACATACCCTTCAATAAACGAGCATCATCTCGTTCACTTTTCGGTTGGTTTTCGAAATACATAACCGTATCGTACATCGCTTCAACTGGTGTTTGGCGGAATAGCTTGTTAAGTTTTAGATCTTCTAGAAGTCTAGCGGCTTCTTTCCAGTCCGAATCCATTAGCTTCTCAATCGCCCCACGTTGTTCGTCGTATTCTCTCATCGCCTCGCCATACTGTACCCGCAAACTTGGGTCGGAAATCTCTGGCATGACTTTAGTGCTGAGGTACTTCGCTAACTCGCCAGTTTGTTCAAGGTAATTTCTGCTGGTCGAATCCGGAATAACTTCTCGACTGGTTAACGCCCAACCCGGACGCATCGCTTCTCTTGTGAAGAAATTTTCTTCCTTATACCAATCAGTGTCATAGAGAACCTTCCCGTCGTCTTCTTTAGAGAATTTCGGTTGAAGAATCTCTTCGAGTCGCTTCATTGATAATGACTCACCTCCATCATCTGTATTGTGGCGGTAGACCAGAAACTGACCAAGCTCCTTCGCTTTCTTAAGTTCCTCCTCAGAGAACGGGATGGCTGGTACTTTTTCGAGATCAAATTTAAGCCCAAGAATTTCCCGAACTTTGTCTGGCGAAACAACATTCTCGAAACCAAGGATTCTTTGTGCTTCCGTAACCTGCTCGAGCACTTCTCCCGAGAGCGGCGTAGTTATCTCGGGGATACGCGTGTCTGGAGTGGCGGGGTCTACTGCACCGTCGGGGGCTTCACGTTCGGCACCACGGCGTTGGGTCGCCTCCTGTGGCACATAGCCAACGTGACGAATGAGTTCATCAAGTTTTTGCTTGTCTTGTTTACTCTCAAGCTTGTTGGAATAGTAATAGCTAAGCGCTTTTTGGAAGGTCTCGTTAATGTCACCATTGTAAAACTGTTGGACGAACTCAGTGACTCGTCTTGGCTCGACGCGATCATCAAAGGTGAACTTCTGCGGCTGATCGGCGGCCACCGAGCGATTCTGAACTAGCTCTTTGGCCGCTTTGTGGAATTCTTTATATTTACCGAGTACCTCTTCAATACCAGGAATTTCCCGAAGCTGTTTCTGGGGTAAGCGCTGATCGCGGGTAGTCAGGTAGGATTCCTGCGGTACTAATGAGCTAGCATCCGTTTCGGCCGCAACTCCGAACATCACATCAATGGAGTGCGAGAAGGTTTCTTCTGGCAAGTGGGAAACTTCTTTTTGGTAGTTCCAGCGGCGGAGCTGAGCCGGATCAAGCGGTTCGCGTGCAAAATAGCCCTTGCCAGGTGGGTTCATTAAGCCAACGATTTTAGTTTGTTCTCGACTAACACTAACTGCTTCTGAAGCGTCTTCTGACAAGACTACTTCCGTATTGCGTTCAAGAGCGTCCAGAACTTCGTGCAAACGAATGAGGATATTGGGAGCGGCGGCATTGAGCTCATCGAGAATTACCATCTTTTGCTTACCTTCCTCGACACGCAAACCGGAGGTAACTTTACCATCGGCAAAAATATATTCCGGATCGTCTAGGCGTTCACGGTGAGGGTTTGGAATGTAGCGACCCATCAGATCTTCAACGTCACTGGCACCATTTAAGTTGACGTAGTGGACTTCCCAGCCAAGCTCTGAAGCCATTTTTCGGGCAGTCGTGGTTTTACCAATACTCGTGCCGCCCTCTAGAAGAATTGGCTCACCTTGGAGAAAGCTAACGGCTAGCTTCTGTTGGAGCTCGAGCGAGAAGCGATCGTTGATATAGTCTTTGTAGTGTTCCGGATCAGGAACATACTGGCTACCAACCTCGGCTTTCTTCAGTTCGACGCCAAGATACGAAACGCTGGATTCTTTTTCAGTGATTACGGCATCTGGTTTTTGCTCAATTTCAGTTTCCGGAGCCTCCGCCTCGGTTTTTACTTCTGGATCAATATGTGGTTGCTGTTCAATTCCTTCAGGCATGTTGATAGGTAGCGCCGACTCGGGGCAGGAAGGTTAAGCCGGTTTGCTGAATTTCTGATAATTGCTGTCGACTAACCAGGAGAACGGTCTGGTTTTCTTTGTAGTTTGGTGAGTAAATCGCTCGCTGCATTGTCGCTTTGTCCGAAATCTCGATCTGGCCAGTTGGATACTGGACGACGAAGTCATAGGCTTGCTTCAGCGTATCGGGATGATGGCCATCGAGAACGAGGAAATTCTTAGAACCTTTATGGGAAGAGTGGATTAGGTGGTAAACCGATTCCTGCTCCTCGTAACCAACTTTTTTGAGGCGTTCTCGGTAGTTATTGAGCGCTTCTTCGTTCTCAGCAATAATCAACGGCACTTCTTTCGAAAAACCGGAACGATCTAAGAACTCATCAAAAGGACGCTCATCAATTCCCATAGCTTAATTAAGTCAGAACTGATCCGATCTTTCAATCACTTCCCGAATTAAATCGGCCAGCTTGTCGGACATTTCTTTAGTATCGACGTTAGCTAGACTATTGGGATAGTAATGCTCGACGTGGCCAGTTCCACGACCGATACCGAGACCAATTAGCTTTTGGGTAGTTTCTTTTTGGATTCGTTCAACGACGTTCTCTAGCTCATACTCTTCTCCTGAGTGCTGCGGTGACTCTACTGGCTGTCCGTCAGAGAGCGGGATCAAGAATTTTTCCGAAGCTTGTTGTTTGGCCAGTCGCTCCGAAGCTTGTTCCAATGCCCAGCCGTCATCGTTATATCTGGCGCGCGAGGTAGAAACCTCAGAAAGCATAGCCCCCATTTTTTCTCTTACCTCTTCAGTCATCGTCTCTTCAAAGGCCTTAAAAACGTGAATTCGGTCATTAAAACCGAGAATCTCATTATCGATTGAGAGTCGATTTAAGACTTCCGATAGGACAATCGCACCCTTGAACGTCTCGTCAATCTTCTCGCCCTGCATTGAGCCGGAAAGGTCAACTAGCAGGCTAATGGCGTAATCTTTTTCCTGTGGCATTTCTCGTCGTTCCCAGGCTCGGCTTTCCATCGCCGGTACGTCTTTGGCTTTCTCCTGAATCCGACGTTTAATATCGATATGTTTGCCGGAACGGAAGCCGCTGTCCCACATATGAGCGCGTCGAGCGACAAAAACCGCTCGTAAATCGTCCTCAAGCTTGTCGATCGTCTCTAAGACTTCCCGGCGCTTTTCTTCGTAGACGTTAGCGTTCGCTTCCATTGTCTTTTCAACTAATTCTCGATATTTATCCAGTTCTGCTTGGTGTTCTGGCGATAGTTCCTTGGCTGTTTTCTCCGACTGACGAGTTTGTCGTTCCACCTTGGCTTGCTCACGTGTTTCTTCGGCCGGATCCTCAAGAAGCTTGCCACGAAGCTCCTCGCTTACGGAGTTTTCAAATTCTTGAAGAGCTTGGCGAGCTCGTTCGGCCAGCTCTTCCTTGACCTCTTCGGGTAAACTTTCAATGTAGTCTCGAATGGCCTGTTTAGTCTCTTCGCTCAATGAGTCCAGATCGATCGGGGCGGTTTGCTCTTGTTGTTCCTGTTGTTGATCTTGACCTCCTTCAGGCTGCTCTTGTTGGCTTCGACGCCGTTCCTGCTGCTCATGGACTTGATCGATGGCTTGTTGGAGAGCGCCTTGCAGCTCTTGTTGCTGTTCCGGACTCAAGCGATCTTTCAGCTCTTGCGGCAGTTGCGGCTGACCTTCCCCGGGTTCACCCTCGCCAGATTGCTTTTGCATGTCCCGCATTTTTTGTTCCATCTTCTCGTCTTCCACATCTTGATCGACGAGCTTTTTGAACTCCGGCCAGATTTCTTCTAGGTTAATTTCATAGGAAGTTTTAGCGTATTTAGTGATGAGCTCTTCGCTTTTGTCAGCCTCCTTACGAGAAGGGTAGCGCCACCAAGAGTCTTGGGCGTTGGGCAGGGTTTTAGCGACAACTTCTTTGACCTCGTCCGGCAAGTCATCGCTC
>CAYHNZ010000037.1:0-7893 GCA_964358205.1 uncultured Candidatus Saccharibacteria bacterium
TTTTAGGCACGCCGCCAGCGTTCATCCTGAGCCATGATCAAACTCTCATATATAGCACTCCGTGCTCGGCAACTGGGTACTGGCGACTAGGTACTAGAAATTCTAGTTCCTAGCTCCAAGTTCCTAGTTCCTGCCTCACTCGGAGGTACGAGTAATTAACCATTCTCGTAAACTGGCATTCTTGCAACCGCCAAATGCTCACCGCCGCACCTCGCTACGCTCGGTTGCGAATTTCCAATTTTCAGTTTTCAATTTCTAATTAATTTTCAATTTCTTAATGAAACAATGTTTGAAGATTGAGTCATTGGAAATTCAATGAAAATTGCAAAATTGATACTTGATAATTGGTCGCTCCGAACACAGTGAGGTGCGACCGTTGTGTCTCTGCGGGGGCAGAAAACACTCACTGACGGTTGTGTCAATTGTTAATATGAACCCATTGCAAAACTCCATTTCTGGTCTTCACGCTGATTTTTTGGCTACGAGCCACGAACTGCTCGTCAACGTACATTCCTGTATGCTTCCTCGCATTTCCTGTCTCTCGCTGGAAAAAATCAGTTGAAGCTTCTCGAAAGTGAATTTTGCAATGGGTTCAATACTAATTGTAATTCCGTTTCGGCCCCGCGGCGGAAAGGACTTAGAACTTAGTTAGTATTGTATTGGTTAGAAGCAAAAGCGTCAAGGGCTACTCAAGCACCTTGTCAATCAGGCCGTATTCCTTGGCCTCTTGTGGGGACATCCAGAAGTTGCGGTCGGTGTCGTGCTCGACTTTTTCCAGCTTTTGCCCGGTGTTTTTCGCCAAGATTTCATTCATCAGTTTTTTAATCCGAATTATTTCCTTGGCCTCAATTTCGATGTCCGATGCCTGGCCCTCCATACCGCCCATTACCTGGTGAAGCATCATTCGGGCATTTGGCAGGGCAAACCGTTTGCCTGACGTGCCACCTGCCAACAAAAATGCACCCATCGAGGCGGCCATGCCCATACAAATCGTCGAGATGTCCGGCTTGATATGATTCATCGTGTCGTAAATTGCCAATCCGGCTGAAACCGAACCGCCAGGAGAATTAATATACATTTGAATGTCTTTGGTAGAATTTTCTGATTCCAAAAAGAGTAATTGCGCCATAATCAAATTAGCGACGTGGTCATCAATTCCTCCGCCGACAAAAATAATCCGATCTTTAAGCAAACGAGAAAAAATATCGTAGGCCCGTTCGCCGAACTGGGTTTTCTCAATAACCATCGGCACCAGGAATTGATTTTGGATTTCTTTAGACATGGTGAAAATTGTAAAGCAAACTTGACATTGGGTCAATGTAATTACTTGAGACCCGCTTGTTTGAGAATATCATTGAGCGTGCCTTTGGGTAGATCACGACGGTGAAATGGAACTGTGATTCGTCGCTTGGTGGCAGGATTGTAGAAAATTTGATGACTGCCTTTTTGGCGAGCTAGCTCAAAACCGTTTTGTTTAAGAAGCTTTATTACTTGGCTTGATGTCAGCGAATCAGGCATGCGCCGGAACTTGATCGGGACTAACCACCTCGATATCAGCCATGTAGTCATCGTTGTCGTTTGGCAATGACTCGTTGCGAGATTGTAAATCTTCCAAATAAAGTTCGATCGCTTCTCGACCCATTATTTTGGCCTCGGCTAAATTTTCGCCATATGTAATGCAACCTGGCAACGACGGCACCGTCACCGTAAAGCCGCCTTCAGGTTCGGGTCGAAAAATCGCTCGGTAACGCAGTAATTTGGTCGCGTCTCTGCTCATAAGGATATTTTAGCACAAACCGTTACCCGATTGCCTTTTTCACCAACTCGTCCAACAGCTCTTGAAATTCTTCGTTGCTTTTCAGCTCTTTACCCAAATTTTTCGCCACTTCGGCCAGTCCCAAGCCAATTCCTACGCTGGCGGTGGCTGCCTTGTGCCAGTCTTTTTCTAATTGCTCAAGTGTCAAGACGCGACTTTTCAACCATTCGCCTTCATTTAGGTGGCGCTCTTGTAAAAACGCTCGCCAGGCCAAGCGTGATCGCTCGACTTCAGCGACGATTAACGATTCCGGCAGATCTGCCTTCACCAGTTTTTCAAATTCTGCTAACCAACGAGCTTTTTGATTGATAAACTGATCGTCTTTCTTGCGAGTGCTGATATCTAACGAAATGGCTTTTTTTAATTGCTCGGCTTTATTATGTCCAAAACCCTTGGCAAACTCATCGTTAAGCTCGGGTAAGATTACGTCAAAAACTTCGGTAACCTCAATATCAAAATCAACCAGCTTTTCCGCTAAACCTTTATCAAAATGATCGGCCGGGAACTTTAATTGAAATTTCTTTTTATCGCCTTTCTTCAGCCCCAGCACCTGCTCGTCAAAACCCGGAATGGTGTTAGCTTGACCGATTACTAGCGGAAAATTTTTGCTCGATAATTTGTCTTGACGGACACCCCCAACCGAACCCTCGAAGTTAACATGAGCCTTGTCGCCGGTTTTGGCTGGTGTCAGCTTGGCGATCATTTTGGCGTGAGCGCGGCGAAGCGAATCGATTAATTCATCAACGTCCTGATCGGTAACTTCCTCTTCTTTAGTTTTGCCGAGTTTTATCTTCTGCCAATCGCCGACTTTAACTTCCGGGCGAACATCGAATTCAAAAGTAATTTTGGCCGGTTGACCCTCCTCGAACTCGCCCAATTCCACCTCTGGGTCTTGAATGGGAATAGCCAGCATCTGGCTTCTGGCATCTGGCTTCTGGCTTTTTTGTTTTGAATTTTGGCTAGACTGCCAGTCGCTAGTAGCCAGTAGCTTTGTTATTTCCCGCCAGCTCGCTTGCACCGCAAGCGAATAGGCTTCCTCCCGTAATTTAGCTGAATCGATCTGCTCCTTAACTAAATTGGCTGGAGCTTTACCAGGACGAAAACCTGGTAGCTTAACAGAGGCAGCTAAATTCTTAAGGGCGTAGTCAAAATGCGTCGCTACTTCATCGGGTGACAGACTCGCAACAAATTGGCATCGCGATTTGGGTAAATTTTGCCGCTCAATTTCCATATCTAACATTCTAACCCAATGTTCTCGGAAGATGAAGGCGTAATAATCTGCTTCGTATTTACGGCTCTGTTATTTCAGGTTGACGCAAGTGAAGTAATTGGTCATTGTAAAACTACATGGAGGGTTTGTTTATATCCACTTACAGGGGAGAGGGGGAGTTTTAGAGTATGGCTATGCCTAATAAACGAGTAGTGGCTTTCGTTGACGGCTCTAACCTCTTTGGTGGTATGGCCGAAATGCTGAAACCCGGCCAGTACTTTGATTTTTCAGATTTCATAAAGCAAGTGGAGCAAGACTTTTCGCTCGAGAAAATTTTCTTTTACGGAACTTATATGCGCCATCTTTCGACTGACTCCAAAGCCAAGCGAATCCTAACATTGACCCAAAGAAGATTCTTCGACAGCGTCAAAAAAAACAATAAAGTAATTTTCTATCAAGGCCACTTTTCTAAAACTACTGGTAAGGAAAAAGGTATTGACGTTCACCTGGGTATAGATATGGCTGTTGGTGCCGCTACCAACACCTATGATGAAGCGGTAATTGTCACCGGCGACGCCGACCTACTATATGCCGTTGAAACCGCCCAAAGATTTAACAAGTCGGTTCACTTAGTCTCCTTGAGCTCACGTTTTCCTCCAGCAATTGCTCTCAAAACCCGCCGAACATTAATCTTCGATCTAAACAACCACTTCGAGAAAAAAGTCTTGCCAACGCGACCGTTTCTGGAAAAAAGAGTTCATGTCACACATTTAGATATTCCGATTCAGAGTATTAATAAACCCGGCACAAAGGGTGCCGGGCATGTAAAGAAATGATATCAAACAGCTCTAATTTGTCAAGCACGAAACGGGAGAAAAACAGATGACGGCACGAGTTGAAAAATCAATTCGGCAACTTTTATTGATCGATTCTAAATTAGATAATTTAAAATTCAATGTCGCTATGCTCGTCTTTCGTTTAACTCAAGATGAAAATTGAAAATTCTAAATTGAAAATTAACCGAAGGTTTGACGGTATCTACCAACGAACTCGAGCTACGGTAGTCTCTGAATACGCCTATCACCCGGTTAGGTTCTTTTCAATCTTCTTTGCTCTAGTTGTTGGGCTTGGGGTACTGGCCTATCTTGGCCCAATTCGCGCCCAAATTGACGAGGTGGTTAATAATGAAAATTCCAGTCAGGCCACGATTGCCGAACCTACCCAGCTTGATCCCCAGTTTATTCCCGTTACCGAAGTAGCCGCTCGTAGTAGCCAACCAAACCAATATTTCAAGGGTGATTATGAAGTCGTCTCGACCGAGGACACGATTAAAGTAGTTAAACCCAATATTGAAGCCAGCGAAACTGAAGTGAGGGTCATCAAAGAAGTCGGCGCCGAAGATCTAACGAGAGATGTCTCTGTTTTGACAAATAACGACGGCTTAACTATCGAGTCAAAAGATCGGGGGCTAACGCCCGGCGCCTATAAAGTCGAGACCATTCAAAAAGAGACCGGCAAAATTCTCAATAACCAAAAAGTTCTCTGGGGCGTGCTGGCCTTCAACCCCGACTACGCCGTTTACCCGGTTGGCAAAGACGCTTTCTTTAGTCTGGCTGTCCTGGATGATCGGGGCAAAATGGTCTGTTCAGCGGCAATGACCATTGAAGTGACTGACCCGACAAACAAAGTTACAACATTAACCACCGCCGATGGCACTGTCAGAGTCAATAAAGATTGTGAAGTTTACGGCAAAACCGATCGACCCGACTACGAAGCCAACTACCAACCAACATCTGTTGGCGATTACAAGGTTAAGATTATCGCCAAAGCCGGTGAGGGCACCCGTACCCTTCACGACCAATTCAGTGTTAAGGCTAACGAAGATTTCTACCTTCAGAGAGTCGGTGCGACCCGAACCTATCCCCCAGTTGATTACGACTACACCTTAAATTTTGAAGCGAAAAAAGCCGGCTATTACACCCTCACCGAAAAAGTCCCAAGCAGTTTCGAAATTAAAAATACAACTGAAAATTGTCAAATTGAAAATTCACTGCTTGCCCCTCGTAGCTCGGAGAGCGAAGTGGAGAAAACTGTAAACTGTAAACTGAAAACTGTTGAGAACGGCGACCAGAAACTCCTTACTTGGGATTTCTCAATCGCTGCCGACCAGACTCTCAAGCTCGCCTACACTTTCAAAACCCCTAATATCTCACCGTATCTGTTCACACTTGGCCCCGCGGAGGTGAAAACTGGGACTAGCAACTTGGGACTAGCGACTAGTTCCGAGTCCCCAGTACCTAGTACCTGGACCGAACCTCGGTCCTGGCTTATCGCTTCCGACAACGCCTGTCAGTCACTGGCCACCGGTAACTGGAGCGCAACCGGATCGTGGCAAAACTGTGGCGGTACTGTTCCTCAAGCCGCCGACACCGTTCAGATTCTGAACACCCACAACATCACCGAAGACACCGCTTCGGTCACGGTAGCTGGCCTGACCATAGATAACGGTGGCACACTAACCGTCAGTACCACAAACGCCATTACCGTATCTGGTAACTGGTCAAATTCCGGTACCTTCACCGCCGCTACCGGTACCGTTACATTTTCCGCCACCGCTACTGGTAAGACCGTAAACGGCACCCTGTCTGGCGCTACTGGTAAGTTTTATAACCTGACTTTCAATGGGGTGGGCGGGGGCTGGACTTACGGCGCTACTGTCGCCGTTGGCAACGATTTTAACGTCACAAACGGTGCCGTCACAGCTGGCAATAACGCTATGACGGTCACTAACAACTTCACTCTCGCCAATACTGCGGGCGTTAGCTATGCTCCTGGCACCTCAACAACAACCGTCAGTGCTAGCTGGAGCGACGCCGGAAAAAAGTTTAATTACGGAACAGCCAATACTGTCGTCCTTGACGGAACCGGTAATGTTTACGGCATTTTCAATCAGCTCTCCTTTGCCTACTCTGGAAAAACGACCACCTTCATAACTGGGACCACTGATCTCAACTCTGCCGGCGGCACCAGTGGCACTTTTACAACTAACGGCGGTGTCGTAACCGGCACTTCAATCTCCCTTAGCGGGCACTGTGGCGCTAGTTGTACTGCTGCCACCATCGGTGCTAGTACGTCATTCACCGGTACAGGCAATACCCTCAATTTCTACGGCTCTGTCAGCTCGATAACTGTCACTGTACCTGGTTATAGCTACGGCGACTGGGCAATAAACCTCCTTGACGGCGGTTCACTGACTAACGTCACCATCAGCCTGGCTGCTGATATCACTACAACGAACCGGTTCTTTATCGCTAGTAGCACTGGTAATACCGGTTATATACTCAACACCAATAATCACAGCATTACCACCCAGAGTCTCACCGTAGGTAACAGCGGTACAGCGGGGTCGACGACCGAAAACTTTGGGTCAAGCACAATTTCACTCTCCAAGAATACCGGCGGCGTATCACTAGGAGTTAATAGTAATGGTGGCTCGCACACTTGGAATCTTCAATCAGCCCAATTCACTATAAGCCAAAACGGTGGTGTCACCTTCGTTTCCGGTACCGGCAGCATTACGATAAGCCAAGGAACCTCAACTCTTACTTGGACCCATACTTCAGGAACGACTACCTACGCCCCCAACGGACAGTCGCTCTATAATGTCATTTTGAACGGTTCAGGCGGGACGGTCACACCGAGTGCGGCGATGGTCGTCACTAACGACCTCACAATGTCCGCCGGTACACTAAGCGGCACTCAAAATATTACTGTCAACGGCGCTGTTGCTGGTACGGCTGGGATTATTAGCCTAACCGGCGGTACTTTCACTCAAAGGGTAGCGGCCGCTAAAAACTTCGGTACGACTTCGGGCTCAACTGGTTGGACTTTCAGCAGTCTGACTTTCTCTAACTCACACGCCTCGAGCCCCTTCACCATCACCACCCAAACGGGTGGCACGGGGACAATTACGATTTCTGGCAATCTTTTGGTTGGAGCGTCCGGTGACGCCGCCGGAGCAACTACTACCTTAGATGCTGGTAATCGAACCTGGACCTTAAACAGTACCGGAGGTAACCCGTTCCAACTGCTGGCTTCGCCAGCTGGAGCTTTAACGGCCTCCACTTCAACCTTCAGCTACAACGGCGAATATGGCTTGGGCAACACTACCGTTCAATCGGCTACCTACTACACTCTGAAGGTCGGGAAGACCCCCATCTGTTCTAACGATACCTATGTGCTCGAAGCCGCAACGGTGGTATCTGAAACATTGACAGTTAACAGCTGTGGAACGCTTACCACCACCGGCAGTAACTTCGCCCTGACTACCGGCAAGATCGTTATCTCGGGTACCTTCCAAGCCAACGCTTCTGTAGTGACTTTAACCGGCATTACCAGCACTCTCTTTACCCGAACCGGCACCTTCACCCAAGGCACTTCGGATGTGCAGGTGACCTCGGCCTCCGGCACCCCAACTTTACTTTCCGGTACTGCTACCTTCCACATTCTGACTATCAACTCGACCGCAACAATCATCAACGCTGGGGCGGCCATCACCACCGACAACGTGGCTGGTAATAAACTTTACGTCCAAAGCGGGGTATTTAACCTGGAGGGGCAAACAATTACACCCGGTACTTCCGGTACCTTACAAGTCGACTCCGGCGGTACTTTCTGCTTAGGCGGGACGACTAGCTCTACTACCGCCACTTGCGACTCCGGTGCCACCCAAACTGGTGCTTCAACTTTCCCGGCCTTTACGACGGTCACCCTTGACGCCGCTTCTACTATTATATATCTAGCCGACGTCGCTCAAACCGTGCTACAAACCCCGGCATACGGCAATTTGAAATTAACGCCAAAGATG
>CAYHNZ010000038.1:0-7838 GCA_964358205.1 uncultured Candidatus Saccharibacteria bacterium
CGTTTATTTTACTGCGCAGCAAGTTTTGAAAACGATTGGCTTCGGCGACCGAGCCGAGAATCTTGCCGTAATGCATCGGGATAGCCAAATCTGGCTCAATTAGTTCGGCCGCTTTAATCGCTTCTTCCAGCGTCATCACAAAAGTTCCAGAAATTGGGAGAAAGGCGACGTCAATCTTTTTAATTAACTCCATCTCGGGAATGAAATCAGTATCACCAGCGTGATAAAAACGTATGTTTTTGGAGTTCTCGATTGGTACTTCAACGACGAAACCCACTCCGCCCAATTCTCGCGGATGAAAGACTTCGTTCGGCGTCCTAAACTTGTCGATGTTATAGGCCGGAATCGCCCAGTAGGTAATTTTATCCGCACTAACCCTGTCTTCTCCGGTATACAAATCTAATTGGTTGGCGAATTCCTGAAGTTCATTTTTACAGCATTGCGGTGCCACAATACGGGTTTTGGGGCTCAAGAGCTTGCGGATAGATGAGATATCGCAATGATCAAAATGTGAGTGAGATATAAACACATAGTCAACCGGATTCGTCTCACCACTTAGATCGTACGGATCAAAAACAAAGCTTACTTGTGGTTCTGCAAAATCGACCCGAAACCCATCATGTCCCAAAGCGCTAATAGTCGCCCCCTTATAAACCGTCTCCCTCATATATCTAACTTACCCTCCGCTGACTATTTAGACAAGTTGGCGGATACATATCTAATGTGGTATACCACATTAGATATGTACGAAAAAGAATATATTTATGAGTCGATTGGTGGGCCAAAGAAGTACCACAAGAATAGAATTGTCAAGAAAGTTCTAATGAAGTGGGTGCCCGTTCATCACTACAAACAAGTTGACGAACAGTGGTATAAAGATCTCCTCTTGGAATTTCGACAGGCCCGAGCAGCTAAAAAGTTAACACAGCAGGGATTAGCAGGAATAATTGGTTCAAATCAGGCCTGGGTTTCCAGCTTTGAGTGTGGTCGTATCAACCCAACAGTTGAGTTTTTAGCCCGAGTTGCTAAAGCACTCGATAAAGAAATCGACATTACCCTTGGGTAGGGGATTTCTAATGTGGTATACCACATTAGAAATGTGTTTAGTATTTTAGTGGTGTCGCGACTCACAGTTTTTAGTGAGCGGCGAGCCGTCCTTCGCTCAACGCTTCGGAGCGGCGAGGATGGCCAGTTCGACTAAACGGCAAGAGTAGCCGTATTCATTGTCATACCAGGCAACAACCTTAACCATATCGCCATCAACGACTTTTGTAAGTTCCAGATCGACAATGGCCGATGCCGGATTGCCAACAATATCTCTGGAAACGAGCGGTTGGTTAGTCACTTCCATAATCCCATTGAAACGCGGTTCCTGACTGGCATTCTTAAGTGCCTCGTTTACTTCTTCGATGGTCGTCTTCTTTTTAACTATAAAAGTGATGTCAGACAATGAGCCAACGGAAGTCGGAACACGAATCGCCAAGCCATCGAATAAGCCCTTGAGTTCGGGGATAACTTCGGTTGTCGAAATGGCGGCGCCAGTAGTGGTCGGGACGATATTTTCGGCCGCCGCTCGAGCCCGACGCAAGTCTTTATGTGGACCATCCTGCAGATTCTGGTCGGCGGTGTAGGAATGAATGGTCGTCATCATCGCCTTCAACACGCCAAACTGGCGATTAATCACTGCCACTACTGGCGTTATGCAGTTAGTGGTGCAAGAAGCATTGGAGATAACTGGGTCATCGCTTTTGATATCTCCTTCGTTGACGGAGATTATGTGAGTGGCCATCGAACCTTTTGGTGGCGCGGAGATTATCACTCGCTTGGCCCCAGCCGTAATATGACCCATCGCCGCTTCTTTCTCCGTAAAGAACCCGGTGCATTCCAGCACGACGTCAACCCCCAAATCTTTCCACGGTAATTTGGTTGGATCTTTTTCGGCGAAGCTGGGAACCTTTTCGCCGTTGATAATTAAATGCTCGCCATCTGGGTCAGCCGAAATTTCACCCGACCATGTGCCGTAATTAGAGTCGTATTTAAATAAGTGCGCTAGCGTCGCGTCGTCGGTTAGGTCGTTAACCGCCACCAGCTTCGCATCTTTCTTTTCTAGTAATATCTTGGCCGCCGTCCGCCCAATCCGCCCAAAACCATTTATTGCAATGTTCATTTCGAAGCCCCTAAGGTGAGAAAACGAATGTTTTGCATGAATATAGCTTTAGCTTAACGCTAAAGCCAGCTCTCGGCAAATGGCTATCAGCCCGGGTTTTTCATACCCCAATTCTCTAACCTCACCTACACCCCTGGGGTGTAATTATGGTTAAGCTTTGTTGTTGCTACCAAATAATTGGATATGCTTGATCACTTCGTTGCGGATTTCGTCGCGAGAAGGAGCAAGCTCTTCGCGTGGGTCGTAGATATCAGGGTCTTTGAGGGTTCGGCGCAGTTCGCGGGTAAAGGCCAAGCGCAAGTCGGTATCGATATTAATTTTACAAATTCCCAGCGAGATTGCTTCACGGATAACCTTCTCGTCAGTAGAGGAGGCGCCGTGCAAAACCAGCGGCACATCAACGGCTTTATTGATCTCCTTAAGTAATTCCAAATCTAACTCTTCGTTTGGCAATGGTTTGCCGTGGGTTGAGCCGATCGAAACAGCAAAACAATCAACATCCGTCTCCCGAACAAATTGGGCCGCCCGTTTCGGGTCTGTAAAATGACCGCGGTTGCCATCAACGTAATCCTCCCGTCCGCCGATCTGATCCTCCTCGGCTTCAACGGTAATTTTGCGGCGATGAGCTCGAGCAGCAAATTCTTTGACGAACGGGATGCGGTCGTTTTTATCCATCTTTGAAACGTCGAGCATTACCGAACTAAAACCTATGTCAGCGGCTTTTTGAACAAGTTCAAAGTTGCGTCCGTGATCGAAATGAATTGCCACCGGAATGTCGGCGCCGTCGGCCAGGGTCTTGGCAACCGCAAAAGCTAAATCCAATCCCATGTAGTCGATCGACTTTTCGCTTATTTGCAAGATTATGGGCGACTTTTCTTTTTCACCCGCTTCGACAATCGCCATCGCTGATTCCAGCGTGGTCATATTGTAACCACCGACAGCAAACTTCTGCTCGTCGGCTTTTCTTAACATATGGGAGAGGTTAACGAGCATCGTTTTAAATCCCAAACTCCAAATCCCAAATCCCAAACAAATAACAATCTCTCAATTTCCCAAACGGAACTGAATTTGGGATTTTGGTTATTGGGGTTTGTTTGGGCATTGGGATTTTGGTTATTGGGATTTTCTTCTTATTACTCTCTCCACTGCATGCACTATATCGCTAACCCCCAAATGATAATGTTCCATCAATTCTTCTGGCTTGCCGGATTCACCAAAGGTGTCCATTATCCCAACCCGTTCTAAGGGTACGGGGTGATGGTCGCCTAGTACTTCGGCTACAGCCGAGCCGAGCCCACCGATGATTTGGTGCTCTTCGGCAGTAACAATCGCGCCCGTCTGTTTGGCGGCATCGATGATCGCCTTGGCATCAATCGGCTTAACTGTGTGCATATTTAGTACCCCAACCGATATTTTACCTTCGAGCTGTTTGGCGGCCATCATCGCCCGATAAACCATCTGGCCGTTAGCGATAATCGTCACATCGTCGCCAGCCAAAATCGGTAGAGCTTTGCCTAACTCAAACGGCGTTTCGGCCTTAGTAATGACCGGGGTCTTCTCCCGACCAAAACGGATATAGCATGGTCCAACATGTTTTGCGATAGCCAGCGTTGCCTTTTTGGCTTCGACAGAGTCGGTCGGAACCACAACAACCATATTCGGTAGAACCCGGGTAATTGCTACGTCCTCTAGGGCTTGGTGGGTAGCCCCGTCAGGTCCAACAGAAATTCCGGCGTGCGCACCAACGATTTTCGCATTGGCTCCTGAATAGCATATGCTTACTCGAATCTGATCCCAGTTGCGACCGGGCGAAAACACAGCATAGGAAGATATAAAAGGAATCTTACCGCTCAAGGCTAAGCCTGCCGCCACACCAGCCATGTTTTGCTCGGCCACTCCCATCTCAAAGTATCGCTCTGGATAAGCCTCGGCAAAGGCCTGGACTCGGGTACTTTCAACTAAGTCACCACAAAGGGCGACAACATCGGGATTGGTTTTGCCTAATTCAAGCAGACCCTGCCCAAAACCGTCCCGTGGTGGGATTTCCTCAAACTTGTCGTGATGTAATGGGACGAGGAATTTCATTCTAACTCCCTCTCCAAGTCAAAACTCACTATGAACGGGGTGAAGAGCGAGCGAAGCGACAAAAGGCAAAAGTCAAAACTGAAACTAAAAACTAAAAACTTTTGGATTTGGACTTCTAGTTTTGCCCTTTGAGTTTTAACCTTTGACTTATCCATCATTCGTGTTCACTCACTATCTTACCCCTCAATGTCCGTAATTCCTTGAGGGCCAGTTTGGCCTCATCGCTTTTGGGTACTTTACCGTGCCAGTGGTAATCGTTTTCCATAAAATCCACACCCTTACCTGGAATAGTATGAGCGATAATAACAGTTGGTTTCTCAAAAACAGCCTTGGCGTGACGAAAGGCGGCGATAATATCGTCGAAATTATGTCCATCAATTTCCAAGACGTGCAAGTTAAAAGACCGGTACTTGTCGGCCAACGGTTCGAGCGGCATAACTTCTTCGGTGAAACCGTCAATTTGGATATTATTACGGTCGATTACAGCCGTTAAATTATGTAAATTATTTTTGCCAGCAAACATTATCGCTTCCCACGTCTGACCCTCATCATGTTCACCATCAGATAAAATAGCATATGTTCGCCATCTCTTTTGATCGAGCTTGGCGGCTAAAGCCATGCCGATAGCTTGGCTCAAACCTTGTCCTAACGGGCCAGATGAGTTTTCAACTCCGGGCAGGGCTAGATTGTGCGGATGACCATGCAAACGAGTGCCAAATTGGCGTAGCGTCATCAATTCCTCAACCGGAAAATAGCCGCGATGGGCTAAGGCCGCGTATAAAACCGGGCAAATGTGACCGGCCGACAGAACCAGTCTGTCGCGATCGGACCAGGTTGGTTTCTTTGGACCAATATTCATGACTTCAAAATACAGGGCGGTAAAAATATCGGCCATGCCGAGTGGCCCGGCCGAGTGGCCTGAACCAGCCTCAAGCAGCATTTTAACGATGTCTTGGCGAATCTGATTGGCTTGAAGTTCGAGCTGTTTAGTCGACATTATTGGCTTTCTCTATAAGCACCTGGTAATTTTCCGGCCAGTCACCGAGCTCGTAAAGGGCGGCGGAACAAACGACGTTATCGGCACCGGAGGAGCGCATCTCGGCAATATTGTCTGGATTAACACCGCCGTCAACGGTAATTGTTAAGCGATTAGGCAATTTATGTAAGTACGACACCGCCAACGCTGTCTGGGGAAGTTGTGGCTGACCGACCCTGCCCGGTATTACCCCCATGACTTGGATATAGTTGCTGATGGCGAAATACTTTGACAGAATCGTCAAATCGGTGTCAGGATTGACGGCAAAACCGAGCAAAATGTCGTTAACTCGCGCTTCAGTCGCTAATTCTTCTAAATCGAACTGGGACTCCACGTGGACAATCGCCCGCGTTACCCCCTTAGTTTTAAGCGGCGCTAAATAGGCGACTGGACTCTTAACCATCAAGTGCGCTTCGACGTATTCAATATCGATTAGGGGCCAGCTACTAACAGCCATCGCTTCGCCTGAAACAAAATCATGATCGATCACGTCGACATGAAATGAATTACCAACTTCACGCGCAAATTCTATTCGCTTATCAAACTCTTCTTTGTTGGTTACTAGACAGGCGGGAATGACAAATTGTTTAGATTTCATCTTGAACCTCCGGGTGAGAGACGAGCGCAGCGACATCTTGAGCTGTAGAGCGAAAGACGAGCGCTAGCGACATCTTGAGCTGTAGAGCGAAGGACGAGCGCTAGCGACATCTCGAAGCCTCAAGTGAGAGACGAGCGCTAGCAACATCTTGAACCCCAAAATGAAAGACGAGCGCTAGCAACATTTTATCAACTATCGATCTGTTTTATCCGTCTTTTATGACGGTCGGCATGACTGAAACTGGTTGACAGAAACGCCGAGACAATCTCCCAGCCAGTTGATTCGTCGATAAATCGAGCCGGTAAAGAAATGATATTGGAGTCGTTATCTTCTCTGGTTTCGATTGCCATTCGGGGACTCCAAACCACGGCCGCTCTTATACCGCGTAACCGATTAGCGGACATTGCCATACCTTGACCTGATCCACAGACCATTATCCCCTTCCCGTCGTGCTTCAGTACGGCTTTAGCTAGTTGACTGGCTAATCCAGGGTAGTCAACAGGCTTTCGTGAAAAAGTTCCGAAATCTTCGAAAGCGATTTTTCTTTCTGCGAGCTTGTGACAAATCTTTTCCTTAAGGTCAAAACCAGCATGATCGGCAGCGAGAAAAATCATCTTAGCTAATTTCCGATTTACAATTTACAATTTTCAGTAAATTATCAATTATGCAATTTTCAAACATTGATTCATTGGAACTTAATTGAAAATTGGAAACTGAAAATTGAGAATTCATCGTTAGGTACTAACGGTGTTGATTGGGTCTCCACTAACCATTCCTTCAATGTTTTCGATGGTCGTATTGAGAATATTGTGCATCGATTCCTTGCTGTTAAAGGCATTGTGCGGCGTTAGTAGGACGTGAGGATGACGCATCAACGCATGATCGGCCATGGCCATTTGATAGTCTTTTAGTTTGAAATAGGGCGAGAAAAACTCTTTCTCTTCTTTCAGTAAGCCCTCATCTTCCAATACATCGATGCCGGCTTGGGCGACTGTACCGTCGTCAAGCGCTGTTAGTAAGGCACTGGCATCGATCAATCCGCCACGAGCGGTATTGAGAATGACCACACCCTTCTTCATTAACTTAAATTGCTCGGTGGATAGCATATGCTTATTCTCTGGCGTTAGCGGCACATGAACGGTAATTACATCGGCTTTACCAAGCACATCGTTCAATGGCATATACTCTATACCTAATTTTTCCGTCAGTTCAGTATTCGGGTGCGGATCAGAACCGATCAGCTTCATATCTAGGCCGTGAGCGATTTGGGCCACATGAGCGCCAATCTTACCTGTCCCGACGACGCCCAGAGTCTTACCAGAAAGATCCCAGCCAGAGAGGCCGGTGTATTCATAAACCCCGTCGCGAGTTCGCTCGACCGACTCGACTATCTTTCGTGACATTGCTAACAGCAATGCCACGGTATGCTCGGCCACGGTATTTGGTCCGTAAGCCGGTACATTACTGACGACAATGTGGCGACTGGCCGCCTCGCCAAGATCTATATGGTCGACACCGACCGACATAGTCGCAATACCCTTAACCTTATTAAGATGGGTCAAAACCAGATGCGATAAATCGGAGTAAATAAAAGAAACAATATAATCGGCAGTAGCGGCCTCGTGGATATTGTCGTAAGACAATCGGTGATTAAAAAATTCTAACTCAACTTTATGCTGAAGTTTGTCCTTCAAAAATTCCTGCTCCCATGGTTCGACTTCAAAGCAAATAACTTTATGCA
Source organism: uncultured Candidatus Saccharibacteria bacterium (assembly GCA_964358205.1). Taxonomy (GTDB): domain Bacteria; phylum Patescibacteriota; class UBA1384; order 2-12-FULL-50-11; family 2-12-FULL-50-11; genus JANLIQ01. Next base: position 7,628 of record CAYHNZ010000038.1, read on the forward strand.
ACTCCATCACTATATCCACTCTAGCAGAACGACCGAACGACAAGTAGCTTCTGGCTCGATCCGCTACTTTAAGATAAGGTAACAACTGTGTTGCGGGTGTGGTTCTCCGCCATCCGCCAACTGGTCGGAGGCGGAGGCAGAATACTTTTTAGAAATTGCGGGATTAGCTCAATGGTAGAGCGCTTGCTTCCCAAGCAAGATACGCGAGTTC
>CAYHNZ010000039.1:0-7656 GCA_964358205.1 uncultured Candidatus Saccharibacteria bacterium
ATTAGAATCGCTTGCTTGATCGTTGATTTAGCCACCGCTTGCGCTAGCAAGTCAAACGATGCGCCTTTTGTTGAACCGCCAGCAATCCAGATTATTGGAGCATCAAAAGTTCCAATAGCGGCCATCGCCGCTTCGGGCGCCGTGGCGTAGGAATCGTCAATATATATCACCCCGTCATGATCGGCGAATTGTTCAAGGCGATGCGGCAAGGGCCGGAAATTAGCAATGCCTTGAGCGATGTCGACTTCTCGACATTTAAGGATTTTTGCCACAGCAATAGCCGTCGTGGTGTTAAGAAAGACATGCTGGCCCTTCAGACCAAGTTTCGAAAGATCGACCAGTTCTTTGCCATTTGTCCAAACGACGCCTGTTTGGTCAATAAATAAATCGGCGTCTTTTGATATTTGAGAGATCGAAACTTTCTTGGCTTTAGCGATTTGAGCAATACTCATCGTCAAGTCATTGTCAGCGACATAGACAAGATGATCGGTGGCCGATTGGAACAGAGCGATATGAGCCTTGGCCGCGACATAGTCGTTAACCGAGGCGTGGAAATTGGGATTTTGACTTGATAGCGGCTGAAGATGATCGTTTTCGGTAATCGCCAAAACAACAGCAATGTCCGGAGAATGTCGCAAATCTTCCAGCTGGAAACTCGACAACTCAATAATCGCCAAGGAATCTCTATCTAGATCCTTGAAACTATCAAACATTGGCTGGCCAATGTTACCAACGACAAGAGCTTTTTTACCAGCAGCTTTCAAAATACTGCCGATCATCGTTGAGGTTGTCCCCTTGCCCTTGGTGCCGGTAACGCCGATCGTCCGGCAAGGCGCTAAGGCCAGAAACAAGTCGGTCGGCGAAGTAACGACTGGACGATTTTTCAAACCCCGTAGGGCTTTCTCTAAAGTTGCGACTGGCAAGCCAGCGACCCGAAATACAATATCGAATTGGTCAAGATTGTCTAGGTATCCCGCCCCTATTACTAACTTGACACTTGAACTTAGCGTAGGTAAATCCGGCCTACCTGCTTGATCACAAAGCGAAACCTTGGCTCCTGCGATGAGTAGATGCGGTATCAGGGCAATATTTTCAATTCCGGCGCCGAGTAACGCTACTTTCTTTCCAGCAAAATCTTGCCACGAAGTAATCTGCATGAAGCCAGTATGCCAGATACCGAGGAACGATAACAGACTCCGTCTGTCAAAGGCTTTTGCGACTGCGTCGCTGGCTTTTTTGTGAGGGTGGAGGGGGTTAGTTGCGAAGCACCCCCTACACCCTCACACTCCCTACCCCGCACGCTACGCCTAGTGGCGGGCTTGGAGAAAAACCACTCGCTGACCTGCTTTTGATGGGTCATGGCTCGCGGTTTTTCGGGTTATTTATATTGACTTTTTAAGTTAAAACTGGTATTGTTTCGCAAGCACATTGGGAGTCAGAATGCTTAAGCTCGAAGAGAGGTTTTCAGATATGATCACAGAAGTTAGCAAAGCCGTCGGCAATGCAAAAAAGGTTGAGTCCATGATAGTGGAGCTTCTCCACACTCTAGATCGGCACGCGGACCTGGTCAAGAAAGTCGTCGGTACTGCTACGTTCTCTGACAAGACCTTACCTATCGGTGGCCAGTATCGGTACACGATTTTGTCAGAAGATGGGACGGTGGGCTTCTATCACTTCGATTACAGAGGAGGTCCCTGTGTAATCGGAATCCGCCACAGCGAGGAAGTGCGAGACATCGCTAAGTTCGACGATTCTTACAAAAAGACGTCTGTGCGGGTTTCTGTGAGGGAAGAAGTTCAAAAAGAAGTGCTGATGAAAGTCGCCACTTTCTTGACCGCCAAGTTCAAGGAGCACAACGACAAGACCGAAAAAGAATTCTTCGCCGAAATGCGCCGAATTCTCAAGACCTAAGCGACCCCGCACGGCCAATCGGCACGGCGGGATTTTTTTATCCTAATAACTAAAAAGTGTCGAGCCATGGTACTCCAGCGAGTCACTTTTTACCTTGCCCCTGCGGGTAGCGTGCGGGGGTGGAGTGCAGAGGATGGGGGCTGCTTCGCAACTAAGCCCCCGTCCTTTGCAAAAAAAAGGGGGGCGGCTCCGCCGCAAAAAATCCGTGGACGGAGCTGATATGAAAAAGATGTTTTGAGATCTATCTACTTACCAAAAATACAAACAGCCCGGTCATTGCAGAAACTGCGGAGATTATCCAGAAACGCATAGTGATGCGGGGTTCGGGCCAGCCCTTGGCTTCGAAGTGATGGTGGATTGGGGCGGACAGAAATACTTTTTTACCATGCCGGAGTTTTTTAGAAGCAATCTGAATAACCGCCGAGAATCCTTCAACATATAGAACTAGTCCGATAATCGGCAGGATGAAGACGGTATCGGTTAAGAACGCCAAAATCCCAAGGGTCATTCCCAAAGCCATTGCCCCGGTGTCACCCATAAAGAACCGAGCCGGATAGATATTAAACCAGAGGAAGGCCATCAAAGCGCCAAGCACTGTACCGCAAAAGGCCGCCAGCTCCGGCTTGCCCTGAACAATGGCAATGATGCCAAAAGCAGCAAAAGCCGATGCCATGACTCCCCCGGCTAACCCGTCAAGGCCGTCAGTCTCGTTGGCAGAAAAAGTGGTGAAAACAAGAACCCCCACAAAAAGCGGAATGTACCAAGCGCCGATCTCCATTTGGCCTAGGCCCGGGATTGAGATGACATTCCAGCCCAACTTTGAGTAAAACCACCAGGCACCGATCAGGGCGATAATGGTGTAAAGAATGAGTTTCCAGCGAAAGCGTAAACCACCGCGATTCGGTCCGATTCCGTAAATGTTCATCAGGTCATCAGCCGCGCCCACCAGTCCTGTTGAAACCAAGACAAAAAGTGGCAACCAAGTTCGGGCTTGATTCAAATTCATTATGAGCGTGATAATGGCGACGGTAATCCAAATCAACAAACCACCCATAGTTGGGGTGTTTTCTTTATGTTTATGTAGGGAGTAGAAAATTGGCGCCGCTTTTTCGTCAAAACCGGTTTGGCGAATCTTTTTGCCTAAGCGGTTTTTGTAAAGAAAGTCAGTGAAGAGCGGCGTCCACAAAATTGCTACCAAGAAAGACAGTGTTGCCAACCAAAAGGTTTTTGCCAAAGATAAATCGGCGCCGTTAAGAAAGTCCATGCTTCTTGTAATGATTAGTTATTGCCAGAACGATTATTGCCATTTGCTGCCCGCAGGGCGAGCAAAGGAAGTGATCACTTGATGAGACTGGGTGGATTTGTTTAGACATTGTTTAATGTTTCACAAAGTTTTTTTCGATTGCTTTCACGATCACTTCCATATGTACCCCATGAGATCCTTTTACCAGAATACTGTCGCCCTGTCCAAGAAGTGGCAAAATCTTCTTTGCTGCCAATTCAGAACTAGGATACCACTCGGCTGGGTCGTAGTTTTTGGCCGCCGGGCCAATGCCGATTATTAAATCGGCTGATTCGATCGCTAGCCGACCAATTTCCTGATGAAATGTCTTTTCGTCTGGGCCAAGTTCCAGCATATCGCCAAGAATTGCCACTTTACGCCCCGGGAGTTTGGATAAGACGCTCAAGGCGGCCTTCATCGATAATGGATTGGCGTTGTAAGAGTCGTCTAGAAGCTTGACGTCACCTAAGTCCTTTAGCTGAAGACGGCCTTCCGGTCGGGGCATAATGCTCAACGCTTCTTCGATTAATTCAGTGCCGATTTTTAGTTTCTGACCGACGGCCCGGGCGAAATTAATGGCAATATCCTCGGTTGCTGTGTCAACCATCTCTGAAGGACAGTCCTTCGGTGTTAAGTTGTTAATATATGGGTCACTTTTGTTGACCAGTCCCCAACCGCCCGGCTTAACAGCGCTAAATATGCGAGCCTTTTCGGTAGCAAGAGCGTCGATCGACGAGTAATTAGCTAGGTGAGCCGGGCCAATCAGGGTAATGATCGCCCCGTCGAGCGGCAACATCTGCGCCAGCTGTTCGATATCGCCCGGATGGTCGGCCCCGTACTCGAGAACTAGATATTTCGGCAATCGGCCAAAAAGTCCGCGCCAAATTGATAGCTTTAGAATCCAAATCCACTGCAAAGTAATTTTCTGTTTGTAGAAATCGACGTGAAAATCCAAGATCGCTAGCGGCACACCGAGGAAGCTGTTGAGATTACCGTAACCAACCCGGACCTGGTTCGGATAAGCTCTGCGCAAAACGGCGCCAACGGCGACTTTGGTCGAGGTCTTAGCGATCGATCCAGTGATAGCAATAATAAACGGCTTATCTTTTTCGACCCGTCGTTTGACCGCCCACCACAAGATTGATGATCGTAGATTCATCAATCAGAATTATGAATGAAGAATTAAGAATTGTCACTTCGCTCGCTTCTCCCCCTCACTTTGAGTAGATGGTGTGGGGTTGCAGTAAGAAGAGGACAAAGACCGGTAATCTATTACCGTATGGTAATAGATTACTAAAAATGATTGAAATGAATCGAGAAATGGGGAATTATGTATCTATTCTAAATTCTATATTCTAAAATCTAAATTCTCTACTATCAACGCAGTTGATAGTAGTTCGCCATCCATTCGGCTATCTCACCGAAGGTTGGGGCGGCCGAAGACTCGGCAAAGTTAACGGTTTTTGGATTATCCAGGCGAACGACCATCACAAATTTCGGGTCGTCAATCGGAAACATTCCAGCAAAAGTACCAATCGTTCGGTCGGGATAGTAACCGCCTCCAGGATCGGGAATTTGAGCCGTACCAGTTTTGCCACCAACCCGTACACTGGCAACTTTAGCCCGTTTACCGTGGCCGTTAAGCACCACGCCCTCGAGCATTAACTGGACTTGTTTGGCCGTCTCCGATTTAATCACCTGACCGCGACTAGGGTAATCGATCGGGGTGGCCTTATCGCCAATCAGCGTCTTTTCCGCAAGATGAGGGGTAACGAGACTGCCACCGTTCGCGACAACCGAATAAGCGGTCGCTAGTTGGACTAAGTTAACCGATATGCCCTGACCAAAGGCGGCCGTCGAACGCAGAAGATCGTTCCATTCTTTTTCTTCTTGCAAGCTACCCGCCGATTCGCCGATTAAGTCCACGCCGGACTTGGTGCCAAAGCCAAATTTGACGTAATACTCTCGCTGGGTCTTAGCGCCCACTAGGCTGGAAATCCAAGTCATAGCGACGTTGTCCGAATTCTCTAAAACCTGGCCCATATTCTCTTTGCCGTAAACTTTGCCTTCAGCGTTAGTGATCGTTTTAGCTAAAACAGTGACGCTCCGACCAAAGACATTGGTTGTCTCTGGCGTCACCTTGCCAGAGTCCAGAGCCACGGCCATCATAATCGGCTTCATCGCGCTCCCCGGCTCGTAAGCGTTACTAGCCGCCGGTGCCAAAAATTTATATTGCTCATCGCCCGGTAATTTGGAAAAATTATTTGGATCGAAGGATGGCGAGCCAGCCAGAGCTAAAATAGCCCCCGTTTTAGGATCCATAACAATTATCGAACCGCTGTCGGCTTTATACTTATCGATCGAATCTTTTAATTTTGTTTCGACGACAAATTGCAGGTTGTAGTCAATTGACAAAACTAAATCTTGGCCCGGTAGAGGATCTTTATTTCCGAGAATATTTATTAATCGGCCCAGTGAATCTTGTTTGCTTTTCTGCGATCCCGCCGTTCCCCTAAGAACGGTATCGTAAAACGCCTCTGTCCCATATTTTCCCTCTCCGTCGGCACCGACAAAACCCAATAGTTGGGCGCCAATCGCCTCCCCTTCCGGGTAAGATCGGATAATCTGTGGCCGAAGCGAGGCGCCACGGTAGCCTTGGCTTTCAATTTTTGCCGCCTCATCGGCTGTTAAATCCTTGGCGAGAATGGCGTAGGCTTTTTCATTGCTAATGGCTGTGAGGATTTCGGCCGCGGGCAATTTGGGGTAGTCCTGGTGAAGTGCATCAGCAAACTTCTGCTTATTCTTTATCAAATTTGGCGAAGCCTCTAAAACATATCGCCACTCGCTAACAGCCAAACCGGTTAGTGATTTATTATTGTCTTTAACAAAGATCCGTCCTCGTTGGGCGGGAATAATTGAGCTATTCGTCGATTGAGCGTCGGATGCCCGAGCGTACTGCAGGTGTTCGAGAATTTGCTTTTGGAATAAGCTAAAAACCATAATACCGCCCAAGAAAAAAAGACCAAAAAAGAGAACGCCAACCCGTTCAATTTTTCCAATCCGGTCCATAGTTATTCGGCTGTCACGGTAACAATTGGCTCCGGATTACCGATCGGCACCAAACCTTGAGTCAGTGCGGCCTGATTTAAGTTTTGGAGAGACTTGAGACGACTGGATTGAACTTCCAGCGTTGTTAACTCCTGTTGCTGATCCTGATTAAGTGTTTCCTGCTTATTAAGCTCAACTGATGTTTGCGCTCCTTGAGTCGATTGAACGAGAAACAACAACGAAAAGACGCCGAGCAATAAGAGCACTAGGTAGCGAGCCGTTGTCGGTCCAACGCTAAAAATACTGCCCGTTTTGTAGACTTGCTTGCGGTAAATTCTGTTTCGTTGTAAATGCATAAACCCCCTTTTGATAAAATTTTAAATTCGAAATCCCAAATCCGAAACAAATCCCAAATTCAAAATACAAATGTTTAAAACTTTTAATATTTGAAAATTATTATTTGTTTCGAGTTTCGAATTTCGCACTTCGTGCTTCATCTCTTCTTTCCAGCTCGTAATTTGGCGCTGCGAGCTCGCGGGTTGTTAAGGATCTCGTTGTCAGTGGCGATAATTGGTTTCTTAGTTATTATCTCCAGGTGGTTGCGGACGAACTCTTTAACGATTCTGTCTTCAAGCGAATGAAAGCTGATTACGGCCAAAACCCCATCTGGCTTCAAGCAGTTGGTAACTGCCGTCAGTCCTTGCGATAGTCGAGTCAGTTCATCATTGACAGCAATTCGCAAGGCTTGAAAAATTTTTGACAGTACTTTGGGTTGGGTGGTGCCGATAACACCGATCAAATCGAAAGTTGTTCGAATGGGTTCTTGACGGCGTCGAGCGACAATCTTCCGTGCTAACTGTCCCCCGTGACGGTCTTCGCCGTAATCCCGAAAGATTCTTTCCAACAGCTGTGGAGTCGTCTGGCTTAAGAGTTGTGAAGCGGTCTGACCTTGACGAGCATCAAAGCGCATATCGAGCGGTTCGTTACGAGCGTAGCTAAAGCCCCGACCCGATTCCTCTAACTGGTCGGACGATAGCCCGAGATCGAGGAGTACCCCATCAAACAACAGCTCCAGCTTTTCAGCTTGGTCGTAGCGAAGCACTTCAAAGCTAAACCGCCGGCCGTATCTCTCCGCCAATGGCTTTGCAAATTGCTTTACTTCAGCATCACGATCGATTGCCACCATCTTGCCTCGTGGGGCAGAAGCATCGAGCAGTGCCTGGGCGTGGCCACCACCTCCGAAAGTCCCGTCAAGATATATTCCTCCAGATTTTGGCTGGATTAATTCTAAAACTTCGGCCGTTAAGACGCTCCGATGTCGTGATACCTGTGTCATGCTATGTTTATGTGCATTGATTAATTGGCCAGATGGCAGGGGGCTGAAAATCAGTCGTATCTGCCGGGGATAATGTCCT
>CAYHNZ010000040.1:0-4038 GCA_964358205.1 uncultured Candidatus Saccharibacteria bacterium
AAACCCGAATAGCTACTTAGCTGTATGTCTTGTTCCGTATTAGTTGACAGAACCAACATTCCAGGCTATTGACAAACCCCTGTATGAGTATATTAATGGGGAATTAACATAATAAACAGTTTGTAAATATCAAAAGTTACAAACAATCTTAAGAAAGGAGCATGAATGAACAGCGATAGCGTCTTTGGCCAATGGGGGACTACTACCAGAGATATTATAGAAAGTGTTTGGAATCGGATTGTTGATTTTTTGCCCAACATAATTGGGGCACTAATCATCGTTTTCGTCGGCATAGTTGTCGCCTTTATCCTTAGCTACGTTGTAACCAAAATCTTGAAAGCGGCTCAAGTTCAGAACTGGTTGGGCGAGCAAACCCGATTTGTTGAAGTGCTGAAAAAGGCCAAAATGCGTACTGACCTAGCCGAGATTTCTGGCACATTTGTTAAGTGGGTCGTAATCTTGACCTTCCTTGTCCCAGCCGCCGCTGTCTTAAAAGTTGAGGGAGTCCAGAATTTCTTTGAGGGAGTGTTGAGCTACGTACCGCGAGTCCTGGGTGTTGGCTTCTTAGTTGTCTTCGGTAGCCAAGTTGTCGAGATGATTGCTCGTTTGGTTCGAGCATCTGTTGATAGTATTGGGCTAACGGTCGGTAAACTCGTTGAAATGATTGTCCGCTGGGCATTTTATGCTTCGATTGCTATTACCTCATTGTTCGCCCTAGGAGTATCACAGCAATTTACCGTCATAATGTTTATCGGCGTAGTCGCGGCTCTAGCGATTGCTCTTGGATTGTCACTTGGTCTAGGTGGTCAGAATCATATGAATGATTTGATCAAAAAGATCCGAGAAGACCTTAGGCGTTAAGGTTAAACTTTACAAAAGCACAAAAGGCCTCCTAAGCTCGTCCATTGACGAACTGCGGAGGTTTTTTGTTGTAACCCGAACCTAAAGAACCTAAAGGACAGGCCTCTATCTGTAGAATCTACAGGTAGAGGCCTGTCCTTCTTCAAGAAGAATAAGTAATGGGAGATAGGTCGAAAGCAAACTAGAAGTCAGCGCTACTCAAACTGTTTAACTGCTTCTGCCGCTGCCGCTGTTTCGGCCTTCTGTTTCGACGAACCAGCGCCTTGGGCTAAAAGTTTTTTATCTACATAAGCGCCGACAGTAAAAACTTTAGTGTGGTCAGGACCTACTTCGCCGATAACCCGATATTCTGGCGTGTGACCAAGCTTTTCTTGGGCTAACTCCTGGAGGCGAGATTTAGGATCGATATAGAGTTTCTTTTCGATGATTTCTGGTAACAAAGTAATCAAGTGTTTATTGATAAATATGGCGGCCGCATCGTAACCATCATCTAAATATATGGCGCCGATTAAGGCTTCGAAGGTATTAGCTAAAATTAATGTGCGGGTTCGACCACCAGACTTGTCTTCGCCGTGACTCAAAAAGAGAAATTCGCCTAACTCTAACTCACCGGCAACCCTAGCTAATACTTCGCCCCGGACGATCGAACTACGCCAGTTAGTTAATTCTCCTTCAGGGTTGGTAAAGTTCTTGTAAAGATAGTTAGTTACCACTAACTCCAAGACAGCATCGCCCAGAAATTCTAGCCGTTCGTTGTGCTCCAAGTCTTTTTTACCGGCCTCATTTAAATAGGAGCGATGGGTAAAGACCATTTCCAGTAATCGCTCATCTTTAAAATGTAGTCCGATTTTTTCCTCAAATTTCTTAATATCCATTGTGAAAAAGGCTAAAGTCTTAAGGCTCAAGTCTCAAGTATTGAAAAGGTTTAATCATTCTTAGCTTCTTCTTTAGCTTCTTCTTCAACATATCTGTCGCTTTGACGATAAAGAGTGCCCAAAACACCGTTGATGAATTTGGAAGAGTTTTCGCCACCAAAGGTTTTGGCAATTTCGACCGCCTCGTTAATTGCTACCTTTGGCGGAATATCCATGTCTTTCAGTAGCTCATAACCAGCCAGGCGCAAAATACTTTTGTCGATGACAGATATCTGCTCGAGCGGCCATTCAGGAGCGGCTTTAGTAATTAAATCGTCAATTTCATCTATTGCCTTAGCTGTACCCTTAATTACTCGATCTAGATATTCAACGTCAACATCTTTCTCGACAGGTTTCATCACTCGATGAGTGATTTCGAGAATATCGCTAGTGGGATGAAAATCCCATTCATAAAGCGATTGCATGGCAATCGTCCTTGACAGATGGCGATTAACCGACATTAGCAAAAACTTCTAGTGTTTGAAATTTCTAATGTCATGGTATCGCTGGTGTAAAGTACACCAGTATCGATATGGCCAAGCATAAATATTCCGCGACCAGTTGAAGTCGCAATAAACTTGTTTTGAAGCTAGGGCTTAACATCTGGTTTTTCGGCTGTGATTCGTTTGATTTTGGACAATCGTGTTGGCTTACCACCGTACCAACCGCAGTGCGGACAGATGATGTGTGGCAATATCACCTCCTTGCAGTTACTACAACGAGCCATACCAGTACCGGGCACAGCATAAGTACTGCGTCGCAGATTTGTTCGAGTTTTAGATAATTTCTTTTTCGGTTCAGCCATAGTTAATATATTTTAGCAGAAGTAAGGAGTTTTGGGGAGTAGCTAAAATAAAGTCTCAATGGCTCAAGTCTCATTTGTCTCCGCCTCCGACCAGTTGGCGGACGGCGGATCGCTTTTCACCGCCAGCTGGCGGTTCGTTCAAAGTAAGCAACATAATTCAGGTAGTAAGTAATTAGTGCTTGTAACTTGAAAATTAAATGAGACTTCAGACTTGTAACTTCAGCCTTATGCTACTTCGTGATTATATTAATTAGCTCGCCGGGCTTGTAGATTGACCGTAGTATTTTTTTACTGTTTAGCTTCTGACTTATTTCCGGGGAAGACTTTATTAGTTCTAATAATTCTTGTTCGCCGATCTCACCACTTCGATCAATCTCCCCTATAAATCGCTGGTCGAGCAAGATCTTGATTTTTTTCGTTGCCTGTGTCGCGCCAAAGAATTTAGGCCAGCGTGATTCGAAAATTGATCCCTTGTGACCTAGGTTGAACCAAAGATCTTCAGCCAAAAACGGGAAGGCGGGGGACAGGGTAATAATGAATCGGGAAAAGACTTCTTTATTCACCGCTTGACCAGCTAGGGCATTGGCTAGAATCATCGCTTCGCTAATGATGGTATTCAGGCGAAAGTCTTTCATCATCATGTCGATTCGAGCCAGATAGCCATCAAAAAGTGCTTCTTGGGCAGAGTTAGGATTGTTATCAATCTTTTGTGACATCTGGAAGATCTTGATTAAGAAACGGTGGACACCGTTAATGCCACGAGGGTTCCAGTCAAGCGAATTTTCCATCGGGCCCAAAAATAGCTCATAGCCGCGCAGGGCATCAGTGCCGTAATGCTCGACTAAAGGATCGGGCGAGACAACATTGCCCTTGCTTTTACTCATTTTGGCCCCATTAAGACCGACCATCCCAATGTTAAAGAGTTGCTGAAACGGCTCGGAGTTGTCGTTGACAAGGTATTTGTATTTGATCAAAAAACGATAAACAAATCGGGAGTAGAGCAGGTGTAAAATGGCGTGCTCGATGCCACCGATATAGAGATCGACCGGTAACCATTTTGCCACTAGCGCCGGATCGAAGGCTCTGGTGTCGTCATCGGGCGATAAAAATCGCAAGTAATACCAGGACGAATCAACGAAAGTATCGAGCGTGTCAGTCTCAAAGTGCCAGCCTTTGCCGTAGAGCTCTTCTGCTAACTCCTTGTAAGCTTTCGATCGGGCAATTGGACTCTCGCCGCCGGGCTGGAAATCTGCATCTGTCGGCAGTTCGAGCGGCAAGTGCTCATCTCTGACTGGATGGGGGACACCTTCCGGGTCGTAAACAATCGGAATCGGCGCACCCCAGTAGCGCTGACGGGAAACTAACCAATCACGGAGACGATAGTTGACGGTCGGTCCGCCAAAACCGCGTTTGGCTAAATCAGCCGCAATCTTCTCGGCCGCTTCAGTATTATCCAAT
>CAYHNZ010000041.1:0-2382 GCA_964358205.1 uncultured Candidatus Saccharibacteria bacterium
TAACAGAAGTTTTTGGCTACTAATAATAAATCTATTTTTTATTTGGCTAATTTTTCTGCCCACTACACTGTCGTCGGGTGTCTTTAGTCTTTTCAGCCCGACGGCGGGATTACAAACAGACTTCAGCCTAGCGAAAATAGCTACAACGCATTGGCTGCCATTAGCCGTAGCATTATTACTTAGCCACGGCTATTCGTTTATGGCTAACTATATTTACAAAAAAGAGTACCAGAGAGTTGCCCCAAAACACCTAATGGTTACGCCGTTTCGTCGAGTGGCAGCGATGCAAATTACGATGATTGTGGGTGGATTTTTGCTTTTGCAGTTCGGCCAGACCGTTTATTATTTGATTATTTTGGTGGTCGCGAAAATTGGAATCGATATTATCAGCCACCTTGAGGAGCACTTTATCATCCCGCCACCAGATGGTGAGGACTTGGTTACCGAAACAATTCGACAGATATGACAAGTTTAGAACTGCAGTAACGAGTGATGGTCTTTGAGCCACTTTTGGGCGTCTTTGTGATTCGGAACAAATCGCTCCACTAACTGCCAGAACTGCTGGGAGTGGTTCATATGGGTTAGGTGGGCCAGCTCGTGATAGATAACATAATCCGAAACCCAATCTGGCGCCATAATTAGTCGCCAGTTGAGCGAGATGGTGTTGCGACTGGAGCAGGAGCCCCAACGCGTCCGTTGGGAGCGAATCGAAACAGTTTTGACATCGCTATCGACTAAGTCGGCCAAAAGCGGCACGCGAGCCTTGAAGTGTTTGGCGGCTTGGAGTCGATACCATTTTTCTAAAATTTGGCGAACTCTAGCGTGATCTTCTTGTCCGGCGGTAACGGTGAGAATTTTGTCGGTGATTTTGACGCCTTCCTTTTGAGGGCTGATACTCAAGCGGAAATCATATTCCAAGCCGCGAAAAAACAACTTTTCTCGATCCGCAACTAAGGAAGACAGCTTTTCGACCACCGCGCCTCGTTTCTCCCGAATCCAATCTTCGTGCTTGGCGACAAATTGGTTGATAACGAATTGAGGGGTAAACCGCGGCGAAGTGACGACGACCGAGCCGTCGGGCATGATCCGCAACTTAATCGATCGACTTCGAGGGACGACTTTAAAAACTAGCTTAAATTCGTCCGGCATGGTTCGCAGGGCTGAAATTAGTAGCCGGTGCCGGTGCTACCGCCAGATTGTTTAAAGAAGTAGTAACCGCCATAAACAACGATCGCGATGACAACATAAATCAGTAGCCACTTCTTCCAACCACCTTTTTGGCCGTAACCGCCCGATGGCTGATTGACCGGCTTGACTGGTTGGCTCTCGTTCTGTTGCATATTATCCATTGATCCACAGTTACAGACAGCGTGGTTTGTGTCAAACCAAAATTACCGCCCATGCCAGCCGGTTTTGAATCACTCAAAAACAGCACCTGTTCGGCCACCCTTCGAAGCAACTCAGGGTGACTCTGAGTCACTCGAAGAGCCACCTTCAACTCAATGTATTTCGTAACCCAGAATCAACCAAGCAAGAAAAAACTACTTGAAAAAGTAGAAAATTCCGTAAGCAACAACAGCTAAAACAACGACGACTAATAGCCAAGTCGTCCAGCTACTTTTACCGGTGCTCGCGCTAGCTTCAGGCATCGCCGCAGGTCCGCCGACTGGCGAAGGCGTGCTGACTGGAGCTGCTGCTTCTGGCTGACCAAGATTTAGATCTTCCATAAACATAGCGTCCCAAACGAATAGAAATGTGTCAAACTATGCTACAATCTCTACTAGATCGTCCCAAGGAGTTTAGTATGCGCACCTTTATCTGGAGAATCGTAGACTTTTGCGATATTGGCCTCGTGTTTTTTCCGGTTGCCGCGGTCTTGAAGGCCCTGCTAATTCAAAGTTGTCCCTCGATGAGGGCAGCTGACCGCAAGCAAAAACGTTGGTTGATGTTGGCTACTGGCGTCGTTGGAATACTCGCACTTATGTTCGTTGTTTTCTTTCGTCTAGACGGATATCAGTTCGAGACAAAAGCAACGATCTACTACTTGTGGTTGATGTTGTACGGCTGTCTTTACCTTTTCTATCAATCACTTATGGATTCGTGGACCGAGGAGATGGCCGAGTTCATATCGAATGAGCTGTTTGGAATCAACAACTGAAGTACCCCCTTCAGTTGTTTTTTTATCGATTGCAGCGAGAATACCCCGTCCGCTTGCCGCGGGGATGTCACAGCAAAGCTGTTCGCTTTTTCAAAGCGAAAGCTTAAAATCGACAAACGCCCCTCGATCATACCCCGTCGGCTTGGCGCGGGGTGCCGAGGGGCGATTGATAGACTAAGGTCTGCTTTGGCGCGCCCGGCAGGGATCGAACCTGCGACTTTGTG
>CAYHNZ010000042.1:0-2299 GCA_964358205.1 uncultured Candidatus Saccharibacteria bacterium
AGATTTCACGAATGCCAGTCAACATCAAAATCGACAGCGGATAGTAAACCATCGGTTTGTCGTAAACCGGCAAAAGCTGTTTACTGGTCGGCAAAGTAATTGGGTAAAGTCGCGTCCCCGAACCCCCAGCCAAAATAATTCCCTTCATTATTTTCAAGGGTAAAACTTTTTTCGAACCCTGTAAAGTCACTTACGCTCCAACGCCCCGAGTGTTAAGATGTTAAGTGTGAATACATCCCCGCAACAAATTCGATGGCCAAAGGTTTATATCATCGTTCTAAATTGGAACAACGCTCCGGACACAATTGAGTGCCTGGAGAGCGTTTTTAGGCTTAAGAGCGACAATTTCCAGGTGGTCGTGTGTGATAACGCTTCGCCCGATAATTCCAAGCAAGCAATTATTGGCTGGCTGACCCAGCAAAAGCATTCAATTAAGGAGATCGGCGTATCGGATCTCGGCTCGATCAAATCATCACAGGACGCCGAAGCGGTCTTGATTAGTAACGAGCAGAACTACGGCTACGCCGGCGGCAATAACCGAGGATTGCGCTATGCCCTGGCCGCTGGAGCCGATCAGGATTTCGTCTGGATTATCAACAACGACACCACCCTTGATCCCGAAGCCTTAAATAAATTGCTCGAGGAGGCGACTCTTCGTACCGAGATAGGTATTTTTGGCTCAACGATTCTCGATTTTTCCAATCACAGCAAGATTCAAACCCAGGGCGGTGATCGGTTTTATCCCTGGGTGGGAATGAGCCGACATATTGGCGAAGGGCTAACTCTTGAGAATCAACTTCCTCGGGCAGTCGTTGAAGCAAAGATGAGCTATGTTGTCGGATCCTCCGTTTTTGCCCGACTGTCGGCGGTAGATAAGATTGGGTTGATGGAAGAAAGATACTTCTTATATTTCGAAGAAGTTGATTGGGCCACTCGAGCCAAGCGTTTGGGGGTAAAAATTGGTTACGCGCCAGAGAGCTTGGTTTACCACAAAGACGGCTCAACAATCAGTGGTTCTGTTCTTGCCAAGAGAAAAAGCCTGACGGCAGACTACTACGGGATTAAAAACCGACTGGTTGTGGCGCGCCGACTTTTCCGCTGGGCATTGCCAACAGTCTACCTAGCGATGCTGATCACTCTGGCTAAACGACTCCTAACCGGCCAATTCGACCGGGCCTGGATGGTGCTGACAATTATACTTGGGATCGATCGACGGCCAAAACAACCAAGCTAACTACTCTTTTACGGGTGTAAGTGTTAAAATTATTCGAGCAAGATGCAAAAAAAATCAACTCGCTATTATCGAGATCTAATCGTTGAGCTAGTCAAGAAAGAAATCAAAGTTCGCTACAAAAACAATATTCTTGGCTACGCCTGGTCGATTCTTAACCCATTGGCACAAGCGATGGTCTTTTTCGTCGCCTTTCAATACATCTTGAAGGTAAAGATTGAAAATTACGTCTTGTTTTTAATCCTTGGACTATTCCCTTGGCAGTGGTTTCTCAATTCAGTGATCTCCAGCTCGGTTAGCATGATCGCCAACGCCAATTTGATCAAAAAAACCATTTTCCCCCGAGAATATATCGTCTACGCAGGAGTGCTTAACGACATGGTTCATTTCGTCCTCTCCCTACCAGTTCTAGTTTTGTTTCTGCTGGTCTATCATCAGCCGATATATTTCCCTCACATTTTCTTATTCCCGGTACTGGTTATGGTTCAGTTATTTGTTACTCTAGGCATCTCGCTCTTAGTCGCCTCGATTAATGTTTTCTTTCGAGATCTGGAACGCCTGGTGGCGATTCTTCTCAATATGCTCTTTTACGCTACGCCGATTGTTTACGCCCTTGGCATGATCCCAGAGCGACTGAAGTTTATAATTTATCTCAATCCCTTGGCCCTACTTATCATCAACTACCGCGATATCTTTTTGTACGGTGATGTTCACTGGGAGTACTTCTTGCTTTCGGTTGCCTACGCTGTTGGGATCTTTTTGTTTGGCTATATCACCTTTAACCGCTTAAAGTCGCGATTCGCGGAGGTACTGTGATGCGAGTACGCAGTTTTCAGTTTTCAGTTTCAAGTTTTCAGTTAAGCAGTGGGGGAATAATTTAAATGACAGACGACAAAGAACAACAATCCGTAATTTTTGACGATGTCTGGAAGTACTACCCACTCTATCACCAGATAACGGGTGGCATCAAACACTTCCTGATTAACATGCCGGCGGCTGTTAAACAAATGAAGGAGAGCAAGTTCTGGGCTGTTAACGGCTTGAGTTTCGAAGTAGATAAGGGCGAAG
>CAYHNZ010000043.1:0-1617 GCA_964358205.1 uncultured Candidatus Saccharibacteria bacterium
CGGGTAACTGCCAGCCCCACCACAGCACACCGATTACCGGAATAGCATTCGCCCCGATCAGTGCCAATATCGACCCCCATTGTCCCTTCAAACCCATGAGAATAGCATACTGCCCAGAAGGCGGTCGGAAAAGATAAGCGTTAAAAAGAAACTCGATAACATCGCTGTCCTGGAAAGTATAATTTTCTGGCTATAAGTCTTGACATTTGTTGGGTAATATGTTAAAATTTTGCCCATCAACGTAGCAACGGCTACGGGAGAAAAAATGAGATTAGCTCTTTACAACACATTCGTCATTCTCGTCTTAGTTTGTCTGGCCGGCTGTGGCAGACAAGAGCCGCTGACGCCGCAGGAGGAGGAGGCTTTGCATACCTACCAGCAGTTACCGGCTGGGGTTCAAGCGGCTTTAGAGGCCAAGGATCTGCGGGGGATAACCTTTTACGTCACCACTGATGACCAGGCGACCAAAAAGGGCGGGTTCGCTCGAGTCTGCAACGAGATTGTCAGCCTACTCCTGGTCAGTGGCGCCTTCCGGGCTGAAAAAGCCAGTGACGCCACCTTAAGCGTCGCGATCACCTCACCAACATCAGAATCGGTTGGTGCGACAGATGTCCACGTCACCATCACCGACCAGCACGCCAGCGTCCTGCTCCAAGGCGATTTTGACGACGTCGAGGAAGCGTTCCAAAATCGTCGAGATGAAATATCTTGGCAAATGCGCAACCTAATCGACTCGCTTGGCGTCGAACGTCGTAACAAAGTTCTCGCCGACGCCGCCACCAAGACCACCAACCAACACTGACTCGCGCCAAAGCGCGACCAGCGGCCACCCCAATGGGGTGGCTTTTTTTAAACGTTAAAAAGAAACTCGATCACATCACCATCGGCGACGGTATAGTCCTTGCCTTCGCTACGGAGGCGACCGGCGTCGCGAATTGCTTTTTCGGTGCCGTATTTTTTTAAATCTTCGAACGCATAAACTTGAGCGCGGATGAAACCTTTTTCAAAATCGGTGTGAATTTTTCCAGCCGCTTGCGGCGCTTTCATACCCTTGGTAATTGTCCAAGCCCGAGACTCATCTGGGCCAGCTGTCAGAAAAGTGATCAAACCCAACAGTTCATAACCGGCCTTAATCACTTCACCAAGCCCAGATTTCAATCCCAACTCTGTTCGATATTCGTTTTGTTCCGCTTCCGGCAGTTCCACCACTTCCAATTCGGCCTTCACATCAATCGCCACCAGCACCGCCCCTTCTTTGTCGGCGTGCTCTTGGATCGCCTCCGTACTGTGTGAGTGGTCGCTAGTATTGGCAACATACATCAGCGGTTTGGCAGTCAAAAACTGAAATTCCTTTAACTCCTGCGCTAGTTCGGGTTCTGTACGAAGCGGGACATCACTGTTGAATAAATCAATCGCTTGCTCCAATTCCCGTATGCGTTTAAACGCATACGGATCATTAGATTTTTCTTTGGTAAGCCGTTCCAGGGCTTTGGTTGCCACCTCCAAATCGGCTAGCAGGAGCTCGGTATTAATAGTGCTAATGTCGGAATTAGGGTCAACACTGCCATGAACATGAATGACATTTGGGTCGTCGAAGACTCTAACAACTTCAGCAAT